>JBDNGV010000589.1:0-4771 GCA_041689125.1 Daejeonella sp. | reverse complement strand
TGTGGAGGCATTTTTAAACTCTCTGAGTCATGCCAATTTATTGAGTATCGGACTAAATTGCGCATTGGGAGCTAAAGACATGCGTCCGCATATTGAGGAACTTTCTCAAAAAGCAAACTGTTTTATTTCAGCTTATCCTAATGCCGGACTTCCAAATGAATTTGGTGGATATGATGAATTGCCGCATGAAACTGCCCACCTGGTTGAAGATTTCATGGAGAATGGCTTTGTCAATATTGTCGGTGGATGTTGTGGTACAACTCCTGAACATATCAAATGTATTGCCGAAAAAGCAGCGAAATTTGCGCCAAGGATACCTGCTACACCTGAACCTTATTTACGTCTTAGCGGACTTGAACCTGTTACCCTAACACCCGAAACGAATTTTGCCAATATCGGTGAACGTACCAATATTACAGGATCTCCCAAATTCTCCAAACTGATTCTTAGCGGCGATTACGATGCAGCACTTTCTGTTGCCCGTCAGCAGGTTGAAGGTGGTGCTCAGATCATTGATATCAACATGGATGAAGGCATGCTCGACTCTGAAGCTGCTATGGTTAAATTTCTTAACCTCATAGCCTCCGAACCGGATATTTCCAAATTGCCTATCATGGTTGATTCATCCAAATGGACTGTGATTGAAGCCGGATTAAAATGTCTTCAGGGAAAGGGAATCGTGAATTCAATCTCTTTAAAAGAAGGAGAAGAGGCATTTAAAACTTATGCCGGAAAAATCCGTCAATATGGAGCCGCAGTCGTGGTTATGGCATTTGATGAATCCGGGCAAGCTGATTCACTGGAAAGACGTAAGGAGATCTGTAAAAGGTCTTATGATATTCTGGTCAATGAGATTAATTTCCCTCCTCAGGATATCATCTTTGACCCGAATATTCTGACTGTAGCTACCGGGCTGGAAGAGCATAATAACTATGCTGTTGACTTCATTGATGCTACCCGATGGATCAAACATAACCTTCCATTTGCCAAAGTAAGCGGCGGAGTAAGTAATATTTCATTCTCCTTTAGAGGGAATAATACCGTACGTGAGGCCATGCATTCCGCATTCCTTTACCACGCAATTAAAGCTGGATTGGATATGGGGATCGTCAATGCCGGTATGCTTGAGGTGTATGAAGAAATCCCGAAGGATTTGCTGGAATTAGTTGAAGATGTGTTACTTAACCGCCGTCCAGATTCGACAGAGCGTCTAGTTGATTTTGCAGAAACGATCAAAACCAAGGGAAAGGTTATTGTGAAGGATGAGGCATGGCGAAAGGACAGTGTGGAAAAACGACTATCTCACTCACTGGTAAAAGGCATCATCGACTATCTGGATGATGATGTTGAGGAAGCGCGCCAAAAATATGACAAACCGCTTGAGGTGATTGAAGGACCACTAATGGATGGAATGGGTATTGTAGGCGATCTGTTCGGTCAAGGGAAAATGTTCCTTCCACAGGTAGTAAAATCGGCGAGAGTAATGAAGAAAGCAGTGGCTTACTTATTACCATTCATCGAGGAAGAAAAACGAAACAATGCCGACAGTAATCAGCGTAAAAATGCAGGAAAAATATTGCTGGCAACAGTAAAAGGGGATGTTCACGATATCGGCAAAAACATTGTCGGAGTTGTTCTGGCCTGTAATAATTTTGAGGTGATTGACCTTGGAGTAATGGTTCCTGCACAAAAGATTATTGAAACAGCGAAAGCTGAAAATGTGGATATCATCGGACTCAGTGGCTTGATTACCCCATCTTTGGATGAAATGGTTCATTTCGCAAAAGAAATGGAAAGAGAAGGGTTTACAATTCCATTGATTATTGGTGGGGCAACTACTTCAAGGATTCATGCAGCTGTGAAAGTGGCACCAAATTATTCAGGTCCGGCAGTACATGTTCTGGATGCTTCGAGAAGTGTCACTGTTTGCAGCACACTGATGAGTGATGATAACCGCGAGGAATACATCACCAACATTCATGATGAATATTCAAAAGCAAGAGAGGCCCATTTAAGCAAACAATCGGACAAGCGTTTTAAAACTATTGAAGAGGCAAGGGTAAGCAAATTTCAAATTGATCTGAATGTGGCTGTTGCGTCTAAACCGACATTCCTTGGAACCAAGGCATTTATTGATTTTTCATTAGAAGAACTAGTTTCTTATATCGACTGGACACCATTTTTCCATACATGGGAATTGAGAGGAAGCTACCCTCGTATATTTGAAGATGAATTTGTAGGTATCGAAGCGAAAAAACTCTATGAAGAGGCTAGAGTTTTGCTTGATAAGATCATTGCCGACAAATCTTTGAGAGCAAAAGCGGTGATCGGTTTCTGGCCTGCGAATTCTGTTGGTGATGATATCGAACTTTATACTGATGAGAGCAGAACACGGATATACAAAACCATACATACGCTCCGGCAACAGGCAGAGAAGGCAACAACTGAGCCATATTATGCTCTTTCAGACTTTATTGCCCCTAAAGAATCAGGTATTGCTGATTACTGGGGAGGATTTGCGGTTACTACGGGAACAGGCTGTGATGAACTAGTTGCGGAGTTTGAAAAGAATTATGATGACTATAACAGTATTATGGTAAAAGCGCTGGCAGATCGTCTTGCTGAGGCATTTGCAGAGCGGATGCACGAACTTGTCAGGAAAGAATTCTGGGCCTATTCGAATGATGAATCTCTAAGCTCGGAAGAACTTATCAAGGAAAAATACAGAGGTATTCGTCCGGCACCTGGGTATCCCGCCTGTCCGGATCATACCGAAAAAGCAACCCTATTTGAGATTTTAGATGCCGAAAAGGCAACCGGAATATATTTAACTGAAAGTTTTGCCATGTACCCCACCGCAGCAGTAAGTGGTTTTTACTTTGCTCATCCGCAATCGCGCTATTTCGGACTTGGAAAGATCAACAAGGACCAGGTTGTAGATTACGCAGTGCGTAAGAACATGCCGCTGGAAGATGTTGAGAGGTGGTTGAGCCCGAATTTGGGGTACTAATGGTTATCGGTTAACTGTTATCGGTTAACTGTTATCTGCTGACTGTTATAACTATTAAATGGTATAAAATTTTGGGTGAATGGTATAAATGGCAGGAAATTGAGTTTTAGATGTAAATTATTCTAAATAATTCAATTTCAGGAAAATGTTAAACTCAGGAAAGCGATATACTGATTTAAATGTCTGGGTAGAAGCAAGAAAACTATCTAAAGATATCTATTCTGTGTCAGCTGAATTTCCTCGGAACAAACAGTTTGGATTAATTAATCAAATGCGAAGAGGCGCAATTTCAATACCTTCAAATATTGCAGAAGGCTGTGGAAGAAATTATCCGAAAGATAGTATTCAATTCTTCTTTATCGCGAGGGGATCCATTTATGAATTAGAAACTCAATTGTATATTAGCTTTGACTTAAATTATATAGACGAAGTAAAACTTAATCAACTTTTAATTATAACTGAAACTACTAGAAAGTTACTAAGCGGTTTCATTAAATATTATCAGCAAATAAAATAAAAACAACAATTGTTCATATCTGATAACAGATAACAGGCAACTGATAACTTGAATGCATGAAAATCACAGATCACATAAAAAACGCCAAAGGCAAAACACTTTTCTCTTTCGAACTTCTGCCGCCATTAAAAGGGCAGAGTATTCAGGGTATTTATGATGCTATAGATCCTTTGATGGAGTTTAATCCTCCATTCATTGATGTTACCTATCATAGGGAAGATTATATCTACAAGCAGCATGAAAGTGGCTTGCTTGAAAAGGTTTCCTATCGTAAACGGCCGGGAACTGTTGCTATCTGCGCTTCCATTATGAACCGCTACAGTGTGGATGCAGTTCCTCATCTGATCTGCGGAGGATTCACACAAGAGGAAACAGAGAACGCATTGATAGACCTGCAGTTTTTGGGTATTGACAATGTATTGGTTCTGCGCGGGGATGCCCGCCATGCCGATTCGGGATTTATTCCTACCCCTGGCGGCCATGCTTATGCCACTGATCTCTTAGAACAGGTAGTCAACATGAACAATGGTATTTACCTTCACGAGGATAATGATACCGCTTATAAAACAAAATTCTGTGTTGGAGTAGCCGGTTATCCTGAGAAACATTTTGAAGCGCCAAACCTTAAAACAGATTTTAAATTCCTTAAACAGAAAGTAGAAATGGGGGCTGAGTTTATTGTAACACAGATGTTCTTCGATAATAACAAGTATGTAGAGTTTGTAAAACAGTGCAGTGAGAACGGAATAAACATTCCAATCATACCCGGATTGAAACCAATTACTTCAGCTAAACAATTAATAAGCCTGCCGAAAATTTTCCATATCGATTTGCCTGAGGAACTTAGCGAAGCAGTTCAAAAATGTAAATCTGAAAAAGAAGTAAAAGAAGTTGGAATTGAGCATATGATTGCGCAGTGCAAGGAATTGATGAAAGTTGGAGCACCGGTATTGCACTTTTATACCATGAGTAATCCCGGCCCAACCAAGAGAATTGCGGAAGCAATTTTTTAATTAAATTTTTCAATTTGAGTAAGTAGGCCTAAGTTATCCTGTTATCAATAATAAAGGGGATAATTTTACTTCCTATCTATTTGGATTACCCTTAAATCATAAACTCACCGTTTGATCAGGCGTAACTACCGTTTACTAATTTAAGAAAGCAATTTTTTAAATAATTTGTAATTTTAACTAACGCTGACAGGGTTTGAAACCCTGTCAGCGTTAACCTGTCAGCGTTAACCT
>JBDNGV010000588.1:0-3548 GCA_041689125.1 Daejeonella sp. | reverse complement strand
ATTCAGTATCGGCTGTCCGCTAAAATTTGTACTTTTACTCATAGTTACTTTTGTTTGTGTCGTAACTACAAAAGTAAAACTAAGGGGTTGGCTTTAAAATGCTCACCCTTTTTTTATTTTTACCGGACAACAATGGTTATTTATAGTTAAGTGCATTTTTGTGTTTCTTTGAGGGGCTGATAATAACCTATGTTACCTACCGTTTCGGATATGCTAAAAAGTAAAAAATATCGGTTAGACTTGTCTGACTTCGCAAATAACAATGCGTTCTTTTTGTGACACTTTCTGATGTTTGGATTCCGGAGCATGCTGACCCCTAGCAAAATGGATTAAATTTAAGCAGATTTACTCCCTTGGAAGAGGGAGTTACTAATTTGAGCTAACGAAAAAGGCTGCTAAAATATAATTTTAGCAGCCTTTTTCAATATTGAAGATTAACTATTTCTTAGCCCACCACAATGTAGTAAGTACATCATCTTCACCCGCTAAAAATCCTACTGCCTGGGTATATCCGGTAGCATTACTGTTTTTCAAGCCAGAAGGATATCTCAATCTTTGCGGGAAATTTTTCACGCTATTAGTCATAAAGTTACCTGAGGTTAAATTTGGTAAGTTAACCAATGGATTTTCAACAGCTGGATTTTCAAAAAATGGGAGTCCAAGTCTACGATGGTCACTCCATGTTTCTAAAGGCAGCCACGGTGTTTGCGCAATAAATTTCTGCGTTATGATTTTGGTTAATAAATCATTTTTTACAGAGCCAGCTTTATAAATTGTATTATCCGGATATTTAATTTGGACCATACCATCAGCATCTGTGTAACCATCTTTAAAGTTCATTGTGCGCGTGGCAGGTGGTTCAGCTATATGATCCCAACTTACCGAAGTTCCGTTGTTGTTATAGGCTGTAGAAGTTAAATATGCTACACTTTGCGCACCAACACCCCAATGATCCAAATTGGCTTTTATTCCCGCCTCATAGGCAGCCTTTGCCGACATAGGTGTGGTCCAACCTCTCGCTGCGCCTTCAGCCAATAAAAAATAAGTTTCCCAATTAGCAAAAAATATTCTTGTACTCGCGCTTGTCCTAAACTCGTTCGAGGTTCGCGGCATGGTACCATTAAAAGCTCTCACGTTATTTTTGGATCCTAGAACTCCCCAATCGCCGCTTGGGTACGCATTCCAGGTATATTTCGCGTCGATTGTTTTTATCACACTTGTTCCATTCGTTAGGGTATTAGTAGTTCTTTTTGCTGTATTATCCCACGATGGATAAGCATTAAAATTAGGATTCGTTAAATCACCAGGGATAATAAATGCTTTAAAGGCTCTTGGATCTATCTTGTTTGGTAAGCCATCTAACCAGTATCCTGCAAAAGGATCGTTGGTCTTCATTGTAAAATGATCTTGAAGACGTAGTCCTATATAATTATCCGGCTTTACAAACGGTTGTATATCCGCACTTACTTGGGTAATAGTTGATATTCCGCCTAGGTTAAAAGTCAGATTGCGATAAGCTGCACTCATAATTTGAGCATTCCACTCTCGGCTCATAACTCCTGTTAAAGCATCCCATCCTCCACGCTCTTTAACTTTGAAAGCCTGATCAGCGCCTATTAATAATTCTCCACTTGCAGCTTCTTCAAAAGCGGCTTTAGCTTTAACAGCATCCACCTCTGATAAGCGCATGGCTAATCTTAAGCGCAGAGAATTTGCATATCTCTTCCATTTATTATAATCGTATTGAAAAGCGGGATCTTGTTTTTTAACAAGATCTGGATTAACCACAGTCATATCTAATTTCGAACTGGCGTCTTTCAATTCATCAAGTAAATGATAATAAACATCTTTAACACTTGCAAATTCTGGATTTTTGCCTTGAAAGCTATTGATTGGAATAGGTCCAAAATTATCAGACAACTCACTCATTAAATATGCTCGCCATATCCGGGCAACTTGTATTAAGTTTTTTGTATATAACTTATTTGTACCCTTCGCGACTTGCTCATTTCCAACCTCAATAGCAGAATTTGCAGCGTTTAACCAACTAGACATGTAACCGCTATAATAATCAGACGACCATCCATCGTTGTAACCTCCACTTGAAATACCTCCGCCACTTTGCTGGCGACCTGCTGTTTTCCAGTATAATATAAAAACACGCTCCGCGATATGTGGATCCATTTGTGTAGCTATAATACTGTTATTGATAAAATAATCTACCTGTACCTGATCAGCACTTGCGGCCAGCGGATTGGTATTAATGTCGTTGAACTTTTTACATGATGATGCCATTACTAATGCAGTAATCAGCAACCCTATTCCTTTATATCTATTTTTCATCTTCTTATTTTTAAACGTTAAAATCCTAATGACAGGTTTATTAAGAAAGTACGCATAGTTGGTAAACCTGCATTTTCGAACCCGGTAGCGTTGCTATTGGTTGCGTAAACCGACTCAGGGTCTATACCATTCATGTAGCTTTTAATTAACCAAACATTGTTAGCTGAAACTCCAAACCTAGCATTTTTAATCGGGGTATTAGCCAAAAGCTTACGGGAGAGCGTATAACTTAATTGAATATTTCTAAGACGTACATTACTTGCATCATATAAGTTCGCCTCTGTAATTCCTAAATTATTAGCAGTTGCCACTGCTAACCAGTATTCTTGCGGAGTTACCTGCTTGGTATTAGCAACATAGTCACCAGTACCATTGCTGACTACGCCTTGCGGGACAAAACTCTCTCTCAGACCATTTGGGGCAGTTACTTTTCCTGCACCACTAGCTTGAAGGGCAACGTGAGTAGCTGAGAATATCTCGCCACCAAATACAGCGTCAAACAGGAAAGAAAGACTAACACCTTTATAATCAACGGAATTAGTAAAACCTAAGAGTGCATTCGCTTGTTGGTTCCCCAACCTGACAATCTCCGGGTCACGGGTTGGTACTCCATTTGCGTTTAATAGGATCTGGCCGTTAAACTTACTAGCCGGATCTTTGACTCTCGAATATCTTGTACCATAAATTTCGCCATACTTCTGACCAACTACGGCCAAAACAGCTACATCATCGAAGCCACCAAGTCCGTATCGGGTAACACCTGCTGATAATTCTTCTACAGTGTTGTTGTTACGAGAAAAATTAAATGAGGTATTCCAATTGAAACCATTTGGTTTGCCAAATACTTTGCCGTCAATTACCAACTCAAAACCAGTGTTTTGTATATCACCTGCATTTACCTTCTTGGCTGTATAACCACTCAAGGCATCCATTGGTAAATCAATCAACTGGCGGGTAGCATTAGTTTTATAATAAGAAAAGTCTAATCCAATACGACCTTGTAAAAATTTCATTTCTGTTCCCAACTCAAGTGATTTGATAAGCTCACTACGAACGTTTGGATCTAAGAGTACATTATTTCTTCCTGCGGTTGTATTTCCATTAGGATCTTTTCCGATGTTAAAAGTATTGTACAATTGATATGGGGCAAGATCATTACCAACTTGTGCATAAGACGCTCTCAACTTACCGAAACTGAACCAATT
>JBDNGV010000587.1:0-4672 GCA_041689125.1 Daejeonella sp. | reverse complement strand
TGAGATGTTCAGGTAATTTTTTTACCTGTGGATTGTTGAAATCGTTAAAGTTACTCATCATTGGTTAGGGGAGCGGATGGCTTAAAGTTATTAATTTTTTGAGGTCTTGTTCTTATCCGGCTCCGATTTTTGTCAGAATCAATTTGGTATTTTTGTATTTTTGTATAGAAAATGGGAACAAAAAAGCGAATTCTGATTACTGGTGCTGCTGGTTTTATTGGGAGTAATCTGATAAACAGATTATTGCTTAGTGGTCTTTATCAGGTTATTGGATTCGATAATTTCGATGATTTTTACAGTAGAGAACAAAAGGAAAGGAATGTAGCCCCATTTCTATCCCATCCGGATTTTCAATTTTCTGAAGGGGATATCCGGAATTTGGAAGATCTCCTTGCTCTAGGTGATTTGGATGTAATTGTACACCTTGCTGCTAAAGCCGGTGTCAGACCTAGTATTAAGAACCCGGTATTATATCAGGAAGTGAATGTTGGTGGCACCCAAAACCTACTGGAGTTTGCCCGCCAAAAGAATATCAAACAATTTGTATTCGCTTCATCGAGTAGTGTTTATGGTATTAATGAAAATATTCCTTGGAATGAAGAGGAAAAACTGAAACCCATCAGTCCTTATGCTTCAACTAAACTATCCTGCGAGATGCTCGGGCATGTTTACAGCCATTTGTATGGGATACGTTTCCTTGCACTCCGTTTTTTTACTGTGTATGGACCTGCACAACGCCCCGATCTGGCTATTTATAAATTCTTTGATTCCATTTCTAAAGGACAAGCAATTCCTGTTTTCGGAGATGGTTCAACCAGCCGGGATTACACTTTTGTAGAAGATACAATTCAAGGTATCGAAGCTGCAATAAACTACACGAAATCTGATTTTGAGATTATTAACCTAGGAAATCATCAAACGGCAACTTTGTCTGAGTTGATAGCTGCGATAGAAAAGATTTTAGGGAAAAAGGCCATGATTGACCGCCAGCCTGAACAGCCGGGAGATGTGCCACAAACCTATGCGGACATCAGTAAGGCACAACGTTTATTGAATTACCATCCTGAAACAGGGCTTGAAACGGGCTTAATCAAGTTCTATGACTGGTATAATAATCAAAACAGCACTCTTCCATAGATACTAAATCATTGTTGTCTGGGTAAAAAAACACAGATAAAATATGCATTTATAAGCTAGATTATATGTTTTTATGTATTAGCTTTTGAACAAGTCCCGCCATTTTTTTGATTCAAGTATAATCAGTTTACGATGTTTTCACTGCCATTAACACCGTAATGTTTACGTTAGGCACAATAGCTTCCTGAACTAAGCGTAAAATCTACTACCTTTCCAAATGAAAGTGATATTGATTTAGTTGTTGATTTTGACAAGGCTAATTTGAGAGATTATGCTGATAACTACTTTGACCTAAAAGATCAATTAGAGTCAATTTTCAATTATTAATTTCAGGGGTAAAACCACATTTTTGAGTAATATTAAAATTCGTCGGCTCTTGCCGCGGAAAAGGGCAATCCTTTTCCTTTCAGCCCGCCCAGCTGAAGCCATTGGGACGGGCTGAAAAATTAAGCAATGCCGACCGCAGGAAGACCACGAACACCGAAAAAAATAGACAACATTGAGTAAAAGCCGCGTCTTCCCGGTATTTCTCGCAAAGCCACACTTTATCCTATCGTTGTAATCCAAGCCGTGGGTATGTTAGTGCAAGAACTGAATGAATGTGCTATGCCGAAGGCATGGCTTTGCCACACTTCGTTCCCGCGCTAGGCGTCCGTTGCCAATGAAAGCGGACTGAGAACTTTCGGCAAGATAAAATATTTTCGTGAAAATAAATGTTCCGGCTAGACAAAATTTGGCAATGGCGCTTAGCGTGTGTTAGCAGATGGCGAATCTAAATAAGCTCTATTTCCATTCGTCTTATAAGTCATCTTTTACTGTATAGATATGTTTTACAATTCCATCAAATATTTGATTTCCTTGTAAATCTTTTACAACTTGATGAATAGTTACTTCCAACTTTCCATAGGATCTTTCGATAATTTTAGTCGGTTCAACATTCGGATTTATTTCGTTCCACTGCCTTGTCCAATGGTAGTTATTTCATACTCAACTCTTGGCGACACTTCTCCAAATTTCTTTCGTATCACTAAATTACTAGTGCAAAGCGTTTTTAATTCCTGAATTAGATTTTGTCCTAAATATCAGAAATATAATTTATTGGTGTTTTCAAAAGGAAAATAGTATTATACAACTCCAAGTAACTCCAATTATAGGCGTCCCAATAAGCTGACAAATAAAGTATTGTACTGTATTTTTGAGAAGACATATTTATATATTTCATTTCATCCTCCCCAAGTAAATAAAAACTGTTATAATCTATTACTGCTCCGTCTAAAGCCACTTTCATTCGATTAAATTTTAAAGCTTTTCCTCTATATTTTATTTCCACATCTAAAATGCAGCTTATTAAATCTTCAAATAAATCACCTGACCAACGAATAGTTTTTAATGCTGTCCGGTCAATTATAGTTCCTAACCGTTCATCAATTTCTTTTAGAAATGGTATTTCTTTAGTCATAGGTCACTTATGATTTAACAAATAGTTTTTATACCCCTGGAATCTTTTTATTTTCTGCAGCTAAAGTTGCAACTTGTAAAATTCTTTTTTGCCGCGTTTGTTTAGTTTTGGCTAATTTGATGTAGCGTAAAATAAAACGTTTATTTGAAGGCGAAAATGCGGCAAAATAGTGACTTGCCAATTTATGTTCCTTCAAAGCATGATGTAAATCTTCCGGGATTACTAAATTATCAACATCATCCATAAAATGCCATAGTCCACTTTCTTTTGATGCAATAACTGAATTTATACCCGATTGATGCAGCAATCCTTCTTGTTTCAATTTGGTAAATCTTACTTTATAGGTTTGTGCCCAATGTTCTATTTTTCTTGGCGAAATGAGTTGCATTGTTTTCTTATCGTCTAATTTTCTTTTTATACCATCAATCCATCCAAAGCAAAGTAATTGATCTAAAACCTCTTGAATGGATACATATTTTTCTATGGTTTCTTTTTTATAAGTAACCAACCAAATACTTTCTTTTTGTGCATGATTTTTTAATAACCATTCACGGAGTTCTTCAGAAGAAGTAACTTCGATTTGGTCAAAATTTTTGGTTTTAGTCATTTGTTTTATATTATTTTTTGATTACCTCACTTATTCCAAAACCACTCCTTTCAAACTATTCAAGCGTATCGTGCTTTGTATTATTTTTAGTTTAATATCATTTATAGCAATTTTAGCATATAATAAAGCCGTTTGGGTGTCTCGCAAATCAAGATTTGTTGCTTGACCATTGTAATAACGATCTTGAGTGCGGTTGAAGGTTTCTTGGAAAGTAACAAGATTTGTAGTTTCCCGCACCAATTGTTTTTCTAATATATTCAAGCTATTTAATTCTTGATAAGCTGCGGTTACGATTTGTTCTTCAGTGTCATTTACAGTAAGTTCTTGTTTTTCTAAATTTAATTTTGCGTTAAATACGTCTTTTCGATTTTTGCCACCGTTAAATACATTCAATCGCACTGATCCTCCTAGTACAAAGCCCAGATTTTGGATTTCGGCTAATTGTTGAATGTCGTTTCTTTGATTAAAATACCCGTAATTGGCAAAAAGGTTCATCTTTGGGAGATACTCCGATCGGGCCAATCCTATTTGATTATTTGCAAGAACAAGACCTTGTTTTGCAAGTTGAATTGCTGGATTGTTACTTTTTACTTGCTCTATAACGTTCGTTGCTTCCATGTTTTTTGGTAACGTATAATTGACATTTACTCGGTAAGATGCCGCAGATTCAAATCCAATAGTGCGATTCAACTCTTTTATTAAATTGCTTTTTAATAAACTAATATCGTCTAAAGAGGAAGTTTCTTTATTTAGATCCGTTTCAGCTCTAAGCACATCAAGTCCAGTACCTTGTCCAAACTGTTTATTATTATTGGCTTTTTCCAATCGGTTTTTGGTGATCAAAATACTTTCTGAAAGTAGTTCTTCTCGACTCTGCAGTTTGGCAATTTCGACAAAAATTTCAGTGATACCTATAATTGTATTGTTGATAAGAACTTGCTGTTGTAAACCTGCAACAGAACTTTGGTTTTGCAACAATCGGTACCGATACTTTCCTGCAAATCCACCCAAAATTTGGTAATCTGCTTGGACGACAGCAGCTACTGTTTGCGAGGTAACTCCGTTTTCATTAAAAGTAATGTTTGGCGGATTGGGTTGAAATGTACGGATGTTCACTTCTTGCTGATTGTTCGAATATTCCCCAGAACCTTTTAAATTAACAGTTGGTAACAATCCAGCATTTCCGAGATAGACGTTGTTTTTAGCAATAGTTGTTTCTATACTTTGAATTTTGATTTGCTTGTTACTTTGGAGTGCTAAATTAATAGCTTCATCCAACGTAATGGCTCTTAAAGGGACTTCTTGAGCGGAAATATCTTTTGATAAAAAAAGAAATATAATTAATAAAGAATATAATTTCATCTTGTATGAATTAGGATAATAGATTGTTTTTTGCACGAAGTTCAATGTCAATAGAGGTTGCAGTTGCTTCTTTTCTTCCACGTAGTTTTGTATGGTAGAAAAGTTTT
>JBDNGV010000586.1:0-5313 GCA_041689125.1 Daejeonella sp. | reverse complement strand
ATAAGATCTGCTCTGTCAAAACGGTATCTAGGAAGAACCGCCTTGCCGAAACTATTTTCATTCGCCTTAATGATACCTGTATAAGAAACCGCATCAACCTGAATGTGTTTTGTATTTGGATATTGTGCTGTAAAGTCGGCAATAGCCGCTTTAGTCGAAGGACTGTTAACAGTAGATGAAACGATACGGATCTTCTTACCACCTGCCTTAATCTTACCAAGCTCTGCTTTTACAAACTCATCTATCTTTGCCCAACTTGAATCTGAATCATTCAGAACTGGATTCTTTAGTTTGGAAACATCGTAAAGATCAAGAACAGAAGCCTGACCTTTTGCATCCATACTTCCTTTACTAAGAATACAATTAGGATGACCTTCAATCTTAATAGGACGACCTTCCCGGGTTTTAACCAGAATGCTGTGTCCATTAAAAGTAGAAGTATAGTAATTAGGGATACCCGGTACTATCTCTTCAGGTTTAACTAAATAAGGAATTGACTTATGAACCGGAGTTGTTTGACAAGCAGCAAGAGTTACTGCTCCTAAGCCAAATCCAAGCGCCTTTAAAAAGTCACGACGTGGAGTTACGGTACTTAAACCGGCTTCATTCAGAACTTCTTCCATAGGAAGTGGTTCAGCGAACTCGTTTTTGTTTTTCTCAACAAAATCCTTCGTGTTCTGCAGCTCTTCTAAACCTTTCCAGTATTTTTTATTGCTTTCCATTTAAGCTATATAACTGTATACGTATGTTATCTTAAAATTATTCTAATTAGTAGTGACACTTAGCACATTCGAGTCCGCCTAAAACAGCAGCAGTAACCTTTTCACCTTTTTTCAATTTATCGTGCGCAGCGATTAGCTTGTCATAATAAGGATTGTCCTTATGATTAACTTCTGTTTCTCTATGGCAGTTAATACACCACTTCATAGTAAGAGGAGAATATTGATAAACCTCCTCCATGGTTTGAATCGGACCGTGACATTTCTGACATTCAATTCCTGCAACTGAAACGTGCTGTGAGTGATTAAAGTAAGCCAGATCAGGTAAGTTGTGAATTCTGATCCATTCAATCGGCTTGGTATTATTACCGTAAACTTTGGTATCCTCGTTATAATCAAGAGCATTGTAAATCTTCATGATCTCCGGAGAAGTTTTTCCATCATATTTTTCTGATGCGTTCACGTAATTATGGCAATTCATACAAACATTAAGCGATGGGATGGATGCATGTTTAGAAGTAAATGCGCCTGCGTGACAATACTGACAATCAACTTTATTTATCCCTGAGTGCAGCTGATGAGAAAATTTAATTGGCTGTATTGGTTGATATCCGGTGTGTACACCTGTTTCCCACATGCCTTTCCAACCGGCAGAACTAAGGAAAATTACAGAAAGCAATACAATGAACAAAATAAATTTCTTATTTCTTGAAAGTTTTTTCAGGCCTTCGAAACGGTCTTTCTTGTCAGCACTTTCTTCTTCCTCAACAACGATGCCCTTTTTCTGAAGCATAACACGTTCCAAAGTTGTGATCACGCGATTTAAAACCAATATTACCAAAAAGACTATGATAATGACAGCGATTAAACCGATTAGCATGAAATTACTTACTCCGCCTTTATCAGCTACTGCTCCGGAAGCACTGGCTGCGGCATTTGGATCTGCTGCGGGCTTAACATCGCCAACTTTAACATAAGCCACTATGTTCTTAATGTCATCGTCTGATAATTCAGGAAAGGATGACATCATTGCGGGTGAATACTGTGAAGCTTTTACAGCCCGGTCATCGCCTGAAGCAATGAATGCAGGAGCATTCTTAATCCATTTGATCAACCATGCCTCATCATACTTTGTATCAATTCCCTTTAAAGCCGGACCTACAACCGCCTTTTCAAGGCCATGGCAAGCGGTACACTTTTGCTTAAAAATCGCTGCTCCCGCTGCTGCATCCTGAGCATTGGCCGAAGAAAAAGCCATTGAGCAAAGGAAAGTAATCAGAATCAATGATTTTGTAACACTTCTAAAAAACAATGAGATGCTTCTCATATTGAGTATTTGTTGCTTAAATTTTGAAACGTATATTTAAAAAGTCGACCGTAAGGTTATAATCAACCTTTTCAGATGACAAAAGTATGCTTTATTCAAATACCTATGACAATATCATGACCTATTTTATCAATTTATAATCATTCTAAATTAATTAATAAGTAGTTGATTAACAGGTTATTTGAAATATTTTTTTAAAATAGCTGTTTTAATATTTAGCTTAAGTCTTGTTTTTAAAATAGAGAATCATTACTGCTTAAGAACCCAAGCAAAAATGAGTGGTACAACGATGGTCGCATCTGATTCCACAATAAATTTTGGTGTATGAATATCCAGTTTTCCCCAGGTAATCTTCTCATTCGGCACAGCTCCCGAATAGGATCCATAAGATGTAGTTGAATCAGAGATCTGACAGAAATAACTCCAGAAAGGAATGTTTTCCATTTCCATATCTTGGTACAACATGGGCACAACACAAATTGGAAAGTCGCCTGCAATTCCACCACCTATCTGAAAAAAGCCGATACCCTTTCCTCCTGAATTAGCGATATACCAATCGGCTAACCAGCCCATATATTCGATTCCACTTTTCATAGTTGATGCCTTAATTTCCTTTTTCATCATATAGGAAGCAAAAATATTCCCCATAGTTGAATCCTCCCATCCAGGAACAATAATCGGAAGGTTCTTTTCTGCAGCTGCCAGCATCCAGGAATTCTTCGGATCAATCTCATAATACTGTTCAAGTACTCCGCTAAGGAGCATTTTGTACATGTATTCATGGGGGAAGTAACGTTCTCCAGAATCATCTGCATCTTTCCAAAGCTTATAGATATGTTTTTGAAGCCTTCTGAAAGCTTCTTCTTCAGGAATACAGGTATCTGTAACGCGATTGTAATGGTTCTCAAGTAGATCCCACTCATCTTGCGGACTCAAATCACGGTAATTTGGAACGCGTTTATAATGTGAGTGCGCAACTAGGTTCATAATATCCTCTTCCAAATTCGCACCGGTACAGGATATTATTGATACTTTATCTTGGCGGATCATTTCAGCAAGCGAAATGCCAAGTTCAGCAGTACTCATTGCTCCCGCAAGAGTGATCATCATTTTACCACCTTCATGAAGGTGGGTTTCATAACCTTTCGCAGCATCTACCAAGGCGGCAGAATTAAAATGCAAATAGTTTTTTTCTATAAAACGGGATATTGCTCCTCTTTCAACAGTCATACTTCAATGTTAAGCCGCAAAATTACCCTTCTTTATTATAGTAAGCAAATCCGAGCCTTACTTCAACTATTGGGGGATGGTACTTCAGAGTAGATTCTTCTTAATTTTAGATTTTATTCAGAATTTTTTAAAATCAAGGCCCTATTTCAGGAGCAGGTGCTTTAAATTCTTCAACCCAATCAAATATTATCTTCTGCATTTCATTGCTAAACCTGTTAAATTCATCGGGTGAATTCAAAATGAGCTTATCAGGAACACCCAGCAATTTGTAAATTTTTCGCGCTTCTGTAACAGTAGATTTGATACCTTTAAGGCTGGCAGCTTGATCCAAAGTAGGCGCAATTAGCAATACAGGTCTTGGAGCAATTGATCCTAATATTTCCTGATAATCGAATGGAATACGATCTTCATTACCGATAAAGAAACCTAAGCGTGGGATTAAACCATGCAAATGAGAAAAAGTTTTAGCTCCTTCAATGCTTTTATCCGGGGTAGCTGAACGCAAAGGTGTAAAACCGCTAACTGAAACAAGTCCGGCAATTCTTTCGTCGAGAGCAGCAGCATAAAGACCAACTGACGCTCCAAGGGAATAACCTGCAACAAATATTTTTGTGCTATCAACGAAATTAAGATGGTTCAATGCGTCTACTGCCCCCTTTAAATCAGCCACCATTTTTCCCATTTTTGACCAATTCGGATACCGGACATAAAAACGCGTTCCTTCATCAATGCGATTCCCAAATCCAATCATATCGTATGAAAAAACAACATAACCAAGATCAGTCATCCCCTCAAAGAAAGATTGAATGTTATGGTAAGAGGAAAAGCCCTTGGAGTAGTCATATTCATGCTGATAGATAAGGGCGGGTAACTTACCGGCTTTTATATTTCCTGCACTATCCTTTGGATAATATAAATAACCATACAAATAATCGCCAAACTCTTTGTATGGTGTGATGGCCATGCGCCCCATACGAGAAGTCGCATTTGGACGTTTCAGAACAGTGCCAAAATATTCTTCTCCTGCTCCCCCATTCTCTAATCGCTCTGGACCAGGGTTGGTGAGCCCGGGAGGTTCATCTCCCAATATCCATCGTAATTGTTCTGTTATGGTCGATTTTTTTATATTCCAATTATCCTTAGTTAAGTCTTTACCAGTTACTGCTTCCAGAACCTGTACACCTTTGGAGGGATAATTTAGTGGATTTATATTCTCTTTACTTCGTAGCCGCCAGCTGTCAAACGTGTAATCATAGCGTAATTTATTTTCCGGCTTTTGATCTTTTCGCTTAAAAACATAATCGAAGAAATCAACATAGTCCTCAATGTCTATTGCGTTAGTACCGTGTTCTCCATTCCTAAATCTGATGGCGAGATTATCCTTTGCATTAAGAAAGTCATATACCTTTTGGGCAGAGCCATAAGCCTGCTCAATGCCCCATGGGTTGCCGGCTCCTTCATTGATTGCTGTACTCAACATTAAACCTCTTGGTGCTATCAGTGCCATAAAATGATTTTGGTCTATTGGAAGTTTATTCTCCCGACCTATAAAAAATCTTAACCGAGGGTGTAGCCAGGATGGTTGGGCAGCCGATAATAATGCAATATCTTCAACATCATATTGTTGGGTAGCATATCGCCATGGAACTTCAGCACCTGAACCACCACTGCTTGGAATAACCGCCTTAATGCGATCGTCAAACGCGGCCGCGATAAGTGATAATTTACCATTTCTTGAATGTCCGCTTAAGGCAATTTTATCTTTGTCGATATAGGGAAGTGTATACAAATAATCAACAGCCCTGAAAGTGCCAAATGCTCTTCTCATCAAGCGTGTAAAGTCATATTTGCCAGCCCATATTTCAGCGTACTTTTCTGTATCATCCTTCGCATCCGAGGCTGCATAAACACAAGCCATATAGCCCCGTCTTACAGCAATTTGAGCCCAACCCCTATGATTCCACTGTGTCATAAATACGGGAAACGGACCCTTCCCTTCTGGAATCATTAATTCAATAGTTAGCTTGGCTTGCTGTT
>JBDNGV010000585.1:0-2703 GCA_041689125.1 Daejeonella sp. | reverse complement strand
TTACAGGCCTGTTTTGAGGAATACAGCTGTTAAAACTACTCACAATCGAAAAATAAAACGTAGGGTTGGGCTTCGTATGGTACGTTCTGATTCCAATAATGCTTTTTTAAATTTATAAGTTTCCACAACATTTATATACCAAGTGCTTGATTATGCTATGATCGTATGGTGCGAAAGGTTATGGATATTTCCAATCGATTAGGTAAAGCGTCGGGGTTTTATTTTGGTGTTAAAAGCAGAGAATTGAGTTAAACCACAGCCTATTACCTTTAACTATGTTATTACGACCACAAACCCTCCACAAGCCAGTAAGATTCAAAGACTTGTGGAAGGTTTATCATCCTTTATTAAATATCCTTATTCCATAGAATATATCCTAAACAAAAAGAAAATATAAAGATTAGCTTTATCTAAAAGCTAGGCAAAGAGATTCGGAGACAACTTCCAGATATTAATTTAATTCTTCCCACCTGAAGCCAAATTCCATTCGTAAACCCGCTTAACAGAAGGCATTTGCTTCAATTGCTCTACTCCTGCTTTACTTAGACTAGTTTCATTTAAATTAACTGCTTCAAGATGCTTTAAAGAAGAAATAAGTGGAATTAACTGATCAGTAATTGGATTATTTTCAAGCCGAAGCTTTTCTAGGTTGATCATTAATTGTAAAAAATCAAGATCCTTATCAGTCAGATTATTTCCTGATAAATTAAGCCAAATCACATTCTTTGCAATTGATTTAAGTCCGGACTTGAGTGATGCGATTTGATTTCCATTACCTTCTGGTAGAGTTACATCCAACATCAAGGGTTTATGCTGCATTACTCTGATATTCAATCCCATGTTACGGAGGCTATCCAATAATTTCAGATTAGAAAACACCGGAATATCAGGATTGGAAACCGGGTAAGAAGGATCTGCTGATTCTAGCGGCTTACCGCTTTCTCCAATTTTTAAATAGCTCGCTATAAGTGGTGTAATGAACTGTGTGTTTTTCAATTCAGCCATCTTTTTACCCTCAACGGCCATCCCCTTTTCAATCCACCATTGAATAATTTCCACTTCTGATTTTGTCAATGGAGTTTTACCATCAGTAGGCATAAATTCCTCATGTTCAGGATCAAGTGTTATGCGTTTAAATAATTCGCTTTCATTCAATGAGCCTGCGACAATAGCTGCACCATTTTTGCCCCCCTTTTTCAGATTGGCCAGAGTTTTCATAGAGAGTTCGCCTTTCGTTTTACCGGCTTTATGACATTGCGAACAGCGTTGAATTAATATCGGATGAACCACATCTTCAAAGATCATGGCCTGTTCTACACTCACTGGTTTAGATCTTTGTTGCTGGCTCATTACTTCCATCGAAAGATAGTCAGCTCCATGAGTCAATGTTCCTCCCTGATGACCGGTATAACTCACTAAGGCCAGAGTTAAAATACAGAGTACAGTAAAGACTGAACGTTTAATCTCAAGATACTTATTTAATAATCCACTGCTGATAAGATATAATAATCCTGAAATAAGGGCAAGTGCAATACCGGAAATTTTATGATCATTTAATACTTTGCCCTCGTAATCGCCGCTTAATGATAGGATATAGCCAAAAGTACAGGCCAATACAGCAGAAATGAAACCAAGTAATAAAGTGAATGATACCGCTTCTTTAAGGTTTTCATATTTCTTTTGATAGGAGATCAATTCAAATACTATGGCCAACAAAAGAAAACCAATAGGTAAATGAACAAAAAGAGGATGCAGCCGACCTGAAAACTGGGCTATATCTAATAGCATCATTTATACCCGGGTTAACTTTACAGGAGATGTATTATTTGCATTCCACTGACAAACATAAATATTCTTATCCTCATCGATACATACATCATGGCAATGCTGAAATAGCTGACCGGGATCTTGCAGTGTAGCTTGCAAAACATTATTTCTATAAACTGGGGCATTTCCTCCTGGATTAGAAATTACCTTATTTGAGGCATCTAAAATGGTTACAAAACCACTGTTGCCGCTAATCATCTTGCCCGTTGCATCATTTGACCAGCAAACTCCGGCATATAGGTTTTCTCCATCCAACACAGGACGGCAAACATGCATCCCCGGCATATCAATGCGATGCAAAAATTTACCATCCAGTGTAAACACTTTGAAGCAATTTTCTTCTCTGGAGGTACAAATCAAAGTTGGCTGATTTTTGATCCTGTAATCAATTGCCACACCATGTGCGCATTTAAGATTCAAATCAGGATTTGCATTTTTTCGCCCGCCAAAATGCCTAATATATTGCCCATTGCTATTGTATTGAATAATGTAATCAGATCCATATCCATCAGCTACATAAATATCACCATTAGGACCTATGGCCGTTTCAGTGGGCATAAACTTTTCATCGTCTTTATAAATGCCAATAGTCTTTGGATGTCCGATAGAAAATATTATTCTTCCGTTCAAATCTGTCTTTATAACCTGTCCGGCTTGAGGCTTCCAATTCCCTGATTTGTTTTGATACCATCCGCAATCCACAATCATAAGAAAATCTTCGCCACCTTCTTTACTAATCGATAAACCATGTCCACCGGGCCAAGCAGTACCCCAATTATCTAACAGTTTTCCTGATTTGTCGAATATTAAAATGTTGTTTTGGGTATGATCTCCCAACATAATAAGCCTGCCTTTACTATCCTGCACCATCTCATG
>JBDNGV010000584.1:0-2405 GCA_041689125.1 Daejeonella sp. | reverse complement strand
TACTCTGTACTAAATACTCTTTACTAAATACTACCTTCTCCCCTTTTTAACCGCAGGAAACTTCATTTTATATTCCACCTTTACGATTCCTTTAGAAATGGAAAGAAGTTTGTTTTTAAGCATAGCTTTACGTAGCGGACTTAATTTATCGACGAAGAGCTTACCTTCAATATGATCGTATTCATGCTGGATGATACGTGCAGCTAATCCTTGGTATGTCTCCTCGTAGTGATTCCAGTTTTCATCATAAAAAGAAATGGTCAGGCTTTCATATCTGTCAATATCTTCACGGATATCAGGAATACTCAGACAACCTTCATTAAAAGACCATTTAATACCTTTTTCTTCTAAGATTTGAGCATTGATAAATACTTTCTTGAAGTCATTTAAAACCGGCTCATCTTCAGTAAAAGAAGTTGCGTCAACAATAAATAGACGAATGGATAAGCCAACCTGTGGAGCAGCTAGTCCAACACCATGAGCTCCGTACATAGTCTCGAACATATTCTCAATCAGATTATTCAAGTCGGGATAATCTGGTGTGATCTCTAATCCTTTCTTACGTAAAACGGTATCTCCGTAGGCTATGATGGGCAATTTCATAAAGCAAAAATAGGGTTCCTTCTTTTACTAAGCAAATCCTTGTTCTTGTTATGTATAATAATGTTTTGATAATCAATAGTTTCTGTTTATTTACGTTCTCCTCTTAAACAGGAATAATAGACTTATTGGCATTTTTGACGTTGGAATATTGGTGGATAACAGTGACGGAACCTTACAATCTCCAGCAATCCAGTTATTAACGACGGGCAATGGCATAAATATGCCTGAAACTTAAATAAATCAACGTCACTCCTGTAAGTACTGGAAGAAGGATTCAACCAGGCACCGCCGCCGAAGAGCCCAACTCCGCCCAGAACGACACCACCGACAAAGAAAAGACCATAATACGATCAAAAAGCGGAAAGTATTCAATAGGACAAATAAAAACTACTTTTCGTTATTCGTCTTACCCATTTCCTCCCTTTACATTATGAGAGGAATGGAACTATTAAACCAATACACTCAGAAGTATAATACCCCCACAAAGTATTGCCGTCTTTCTCAGAATTAATAGATTATAAATGGATTTACACGCTGAACAGATTTTCTACTCCATATAGAATACCATCTCCAAAGGCTTACTTACTGGTGAATTATCCTCATTTGTATCCATAATATCGGCCATGAAGGCCCACCATTTTTTAACGATTATATTTTTCCGGAGATCCTGTGAACTATTGTTACCGGATAGGGTTTGAACAGCAAAGAGTATATTGGTTTCTTCGTCAAGGAAGATGGAGTAATTGCTGATTCCTGATTCTTTTAAAAGAGCGCTGAGTTCAGGCCAGATTAGGTCATGACGGCGTTTATATTCCTCTTTATACCCCGGTTTCAGTTTCATTTTAAAGGATACTATATTTTTCATGTTAGGGCTTTATTCTAGATTAATTATTTGCTGAATAAAATTTTAATTCGATCAGGTCGTTTGGCATAGTCTTGTTTTCAAAACTATGATGAATTGCCAGGGCGGCACCCATAGCAGTTGACTGAGCCATTGAGGCGGCAAAGACTTCCATCTCTGGAAAAACAATCGACAAAAGATTCATGTAGATTGAGTTTTTGCTGAAACCCCCATCTACAAAAATCCGTTTCACGTCAGAACCTCTGATGACCAGTTCGCTTGATAATTTCTGCTGCTTGATGATGTGTATCATCAGCCGATGATAGGCTTCAGTATCTGAGGAATAGGAAGTGAGATCCTCTGCTGAATAGACTTCTTCCTGATCTAAATAGCTTAGGAAAGCAGTGTCAAAACTCATTTGTTCAAACCGTGATTTGGCTTGTCCAAAATGTTTTGAAATGTTGTTCAGTTCCTGTTCGTGCTCATTTCCTGCAAAAAGACGTGAAGCCTTAACAGGTTTACCTTCATAATGCAGGTAGCAGAGGCAATCTGATTCAAGTTCATACGTAGTTAAAGGACTTGCATTAAAGGGGTTTAAACTGATGCACCAAGTACCGGTAGAGATTAGTAGGAATGGTTCTTTAAAATTAACAAGATATGGAATCAAGGCTGCAGAACTGTCATGCAATCCGATACCCACATCTAAACTATACCCTTCAAAATTTGTTTTTATTATTGAATCAGAAGGTAAAATGGGTGCGAGTTTATTCAATAGGCCCTCATTATCAAGCCAATGGTGATAATTGTTTTTGCGGAAATCCCAGAGATTGGTATGACAACCGATACTGGTGATGTCTGAACAGCTTTTTCCGCTAATGAGGAAACTCAGATATTGTGGTAAATGTAAAGCGTATTTTATCTTATTCAGCAATTCTGGACGCTCATATTTGATGCGGTAGAG
>JBDNGV010000583.1:0-2062 GCA_041689125.1 Daejeonella sp. | reverse complement strand
ATAGTGCCTAAAAATATATTTGAATCGTTAGCAAAGGGAGATATTCTGCAAATACTATTCTTCGCAGTGCTTTTTGGCTTTGCATTGAGTCGTATGGGATCTACAGGAAGTTCTCTGATCGTCACATTTGAAAAACTATCGCAGGTGATATTCAATATCATGAAAATGATTATGAAGCTGGCTCCTTTCGGTGCATTTGGGGGTATGGCCTTTACCATTGGTACTTATGGATTGTCAACACTTTACCCACTTGGCAAGCTGATGATTGCTGTTTATATGACCATGGCATTGTTCATCTTTGTGGTACTAAACTTGATTTGCTATCTGTATAAATTCAGCCTTTGGCAATTTTTAAAATTCATCAGACAGGAGATTGTGATCGTTCTAGGAACATCTTCGTCAGAGTCCGTACTTCCGAGTATGATTGTAAAGATGGAAAAATTTGGTTGTTCTAAATCAGTTGTTGGACTAGTAATACCTACTGGATATTCATTTAATCTGGATGGGACTTCTATTTATCTTTCAATGTCGGTTATCTTTTTATCACAGGTTTTTAATATTGACCTGAGCTTGGGTCAGCAAATAACGATAATTGGAGTATTAATGGTCACTTCCAAAGGAGCGGCAGGAGTAACCGGAAGTGGATTTATTGTACTCGCCTCAACACTTACGGCCTTAAAGGTTGTGCCTATAGAGAGTATTGCCATTTTATTGGGGGTTGATCGCTTTATGTCTGAGGCCAGGGCTATTACCAATCTGATCGGTAATGGAGTTGCTTCAGTAGTGATTGCAAAAAGTGAAAAGGAGTTTGATCAGGAGGCTTATAAAAGAGCAATCAATCCAAAAACTGCTGAGGCAGTGATCAAGTCTTCCTATGAATAAAAAACAATAATTCTTTTTCCTTTAGCTTTTGACATTCTGAGTGATTCTCTTAGCTTTGCAGTACAAAAAAATATTCAATGAGTGTACTGGTTAATAAAGATTCAAAAGTAATAGTTCAGGGCTTTACAGGTAATGAGGGAACATATCATGCTTCCCAGATGATAGAGTATGGAACACAGGTTGTAGGTGGTGTAACTCCGGGAAAAGGAGGGCAAAGTCATCTTGATCGCCCGGTTTTCAATACTGTTAAAGATGCCGTTGATAAAACAGGTGCTGATGTTTCCATCATTTTTGTACCACCGGCTTTTGCTGCTGATGCGATCATGGAAGCTGCTGAGGCAGGTATAAAAGTTATTGTTTGTATTACCGAAGGTATCCCGACAAAGGATATGATTTTGGTTAAAGAATATATTGCAGATAGAGATTGCCGACTAATCGGACCTAATTGTCCGGGTATCATTACTGCTGATGAAACTAAAATTGGTATCATGCCAGGGTTTATCTTCAAAAAGGGTGGTGTAGGTATCGTTTCTAAATCAGGAACTTTGACCTATGAGGCTGTTGATCAGGTTGTTAAAGCCGGACTTGGTATAACCACTGCCATTGGTATTGGTGGAGATCCAATTATTGGTACACCAACTAAGGAAGCAGTAATGCTATTAATGAATGATCCGGAGACTAAAGGAATTGTGATGATCGGTGAGATCGGTGGTGGAATGGAAGCTGAAGCGGCTTATTGGATCAAAGAAAATGGCACCAAGCCTGTTGTTGGATTCATTGCCGGACAAACAGCGCCTCCGGGACGCCGTATGGGTCATGCAGGAGCAATTGTTGGTGGAGCTGATGATACCGCTGCTGCAAAAATGAAAATCATGAGAGAATGTGGTATACGTGTTGTTGAATCTCCGGCAGAAATCGGTGCAGCAATGGCTGAAGAATTGGCGAAGTAGAGTCAAATATCAAGTAACAGGTATCAAGTATCAGGTATCAAGTATCAGGTATCAAGTATAGAAACCGGCTTACTTCCGGTTTTTTTGTGTAGTGGATTAGTTTCCTTTTCTCCATAGCGTTATTTATTAGCCAATCGCTTTCCTTTTTGGTTCAGGTTCTACCTTATCACCAAGCAATTCATCCAAGTAATGAAGCACAAGACTTATATTTTTATCATTGTGATTCAGTT
>JBDNGV010000582.1:0-9944 GCA_041689125.1 Daejeonella sp. | reverse complement strand
TATGCTCAGAATCAAGAGAACCGAAGTATTGTTTAAAAGCTTTGTTGTCCACAATCTCATGAAAGTCGCTTCCATTATAATCAATTTCTTGGCGGATTGCCTTAAGAATATCTGCCTCCGGCATCCAGCATCCTCCTGCAAGGAAAGATTGTTCAGGATGGATATGTAAATAATACCCAGCACCTTTAAAATTCTTGCCGTTTTCCGAAAATCCGGCACCGAAATTAGTTTTATATGGAGTTTTATCTTTACTGAATCGAACATCACGGTAGATTCGCATCACACAATTCTTTGGATCCAGATCTAAGGAGACAGAATCATCAATTTGAGAAAGCTTTGCGATTAAATTACCGGCAAATTCAAGAACATTACCCCTAGCCACATCATGTCTAAATTTATTAGCCATAAACCAGTCCCGGTCATTATTGGCAGCTAGGTCTTTTAAAAAATCAAATGTTGCTGAGTTTATCATCGGTATCGTAATCAGAGTAATACTTAATTTTCGGAGTCAATAAGTGTAGCAAAATTATTTTGGAGTAGCGGTAGTTAATAGGCGTGAGCAATAAAATTGAAACCAAAATGGTTGAAATATATAACCAAGGCGAAGTATCATTACCTGTGATTAGGTAAGTAAGCAAGCCAGCATTAAGCATTTCGCCAACAACAAATGCATAACTGACATACATAGCCCCATAAAAATATCCTGGCTCCACTTCAAACTGCATACCACAATGTGAACATCGCTCATTTGTTTTCTGAAAATTTAGGCCATACAATGTCCCAGAAAACACATCACCTCTTCTACATTTGGGACATTTTGAAAACAATATAGCTTTAAATCTAGAGGTCTTTGCCATAAGAAAATACTTAGAAGGATTAAAAGAGAGAGAAGATTAATCGAAAGAAAGGGGGCTTAATTGAGATTAATCTTACTATCCTTAATATTTAAATTGACATTTTTGCGTCTGTACTTCTTATACCAAAGAAAACCCACCCCAGCTATTGCTAAATAAGGTGCAGCTAATAGATATAAGATACCGCTATTAAGGCCTTTGCCTTCGGTATTACCATTCTTAACAGAATTTTCGGCATTTAACGTACACATTGAACACTGTGCTGAAACTTCAGAAGAGCTCAGGATAGAAAATATTAAGATGAAACTTACAAACGCTATTCTAAAAGTTTTCATAATTCAAAGATACGCCAAATACGAGAATTATAATAATGAATTGGCTTGATCCAATTAGAAGTTTACAGTCTGCTGATTAAATTAAGATTCCTAAATACAAGACCTAAAAAGTATAATAAGGCGAGATCATCAGATAGACAATAACTCCACTTGTGGTAACGTACAACCATATCGGAAAAGTCCATCGCACCAGTTTTCTATGTTGCTCAACCTTCATTTGTAAACCCTTCTGAAAACTAAATAATACGAGCGGTAACACAATAGCTGCCAGAATAATGTGAGTAATCAGAATAATATAATAGACAGTACGGATAAAGCCAACACCTCCATAAGTAGTTTTTATTCCGGTTGCATGAAATATTATA
Organism: Daejeonella sp.; assembly: GCA_041689125.1. Classification (GTDB taxonomy): domain Bacteria; phylum Bacteroidota; class Bacteroidia; order Sphingobacteriales; family Sphingobacteriaceae; genus Daejeonella. The sequence continues at coordinate 8,390 of JBDNGV010000582.1, read as the reverse complement.
TATGATACCAGAAAAAGAGAGGAAAGAATGAACGTAAAGATATTGAGGTTTTTATGAGTTTTAATATCCTTCTTTTTAATGAAGTAAAGGGATGAAAGAAGGAGTACACTGCAAGTACCATTAATTATAGCATTGAGTAAAGGAAGAAAAAATACCCAAGAAGGAATTGCTTCCTTTTGAGGAAAGATATTTAAGATCTTACTCTGCAGAACTACCACAACAATCAAAACAGTTATTGAAACTGCAGTAATAATTCTTGAAATCAGTTTATCACTCATAATTATAAATCTATTAAAACAAATTTGAGTATAGCTTATCGTACCTTAATACTTCTCAGCTCTTCTGTAATCAATAATTTAATTTCGTCGATTAATAAGGTTACTTGTTCATTTCCAACGCTTGAATCATAATATCCTCTTATCCGCTTTTGCGGATCGATTAGAATGAGCATAGGACTATGAATAATATTGTTATTTGCGGTAGTATCCGCTATGGCATCAACCATAAAATCAGTTTTTGCAAGTGAATATATCAGCTCTTTATTACCCGTTAAAAAATCCCATTTTTTGTTTTCAGAAATATATGGCTTACTATATTCAGCAAGAACAGCAGGGCTGTCATAATCAGGATCAACGCTTATTGAAATAAAGCGCATCAAACGATTATTGTTGTACAATTTAGCCACCCTAGCTAAATCTTTATTCATATTACGACATAAAAGGGGGCATCGGGTATAAAAAAAGTTGACAACAGTAATCTGGTTACTATCTGCGGGAAACTTTACAGTATCAGCCTTTTGATTCAAAAGGCTAAAGTCACGAATTACATGATAAATGGTGTCCGGAATCTGCTTACCTCGCTTGGTGTGAAATGTTGAGGCAACCTTTTTCTCACCATAGATATTCAGGGGACGATAACGATTCTGCCCCTTCTCTTTTAAGAGGTAATACAAAGTACCTGGGACTACCAACAATACCAGTAGCATCAGAATTTTCTTAATTGGGAAAGAGGGTAAACCCATTAATTCATGTGAATGAACTGGTAGTTACCTTCAATAAGCATAAGTACAATGAAATAGATAATAAACACCACTGAAACAGTAATACCTGTTTTGAGTGCAAATTTTTCGAATTTCAGGTGCATAAAATAGGCCACAATGTAAAAGGCTTTCACCAGTGTAAGGACAATATAAGCGAAATTGCCAATACCGTGACCTACAATACCTCTAGGTAACAAGTAAAGAGCAATGAAAAATTCAACTGCAGTGATACCTAAGAGGTAAAAGAAAACCTGCCAGATCTTTTTCTTGGTCATTCCTTCATGCTCAACGGCATGTTGATTATGTGTTGTGTTTTCTGCTGACATTATATATCGGTTATCAGGTTTTTATACTAAATAGAAAAAAGTAAATACGAATACCCAAACAAGATCTACAAAGTGCCAGTATAAACCAACCTTTTCAACCATGAGGTAGCTGCCGCTCTTCTGGAAAACATTTGCCAGTACCATTAAGAGAATGATAATATTTATTACTACTCCGGTAAATACGTGGAAACCGTGGAAACCGGTAATTGTAAAGAACAGGTTTGCAAATTGAAGGGCGCCGACTGTGTCAAACCCTGTATAAGATGCAGGAAAACTTCCCCACCAGTAACCTTCATGGTGCAAATGTGACCACTCCAATGCCTGACATCCTAAAAACATTAATCCGCCAATTACAGTAGCAATCATCCACCATACAACTTCCTTTTTAGAATTACGATGCCCTGCCTCAACAGCAAGTACCATAGTTACCGAGCTCATGATCAGAATAAATGTCATAATACCTACAAAAACCAGAGGGAATCCATGATCGGCTAAACCGGGTATCGACTGAAAAACAACATCAGGATCAGGCCAGCTAATTTTACTGAAGCGCTGAGCTCCATAATAGATCAGAAATGCCGAAAATGTAAATGCATCTGACAAAAGGAAAAACCACATCATGAGTTTTCCGTATTCTACAGCAAAGGGCGACTTGCCTCCGCTCCAAGCGTCAGTTCTTAATTCATCTAATTTTGATACAGTAGTGTTCATTTAAACAATAGTATGTTGAGTTATTATTGATTCAAAAGTAAGAAAACATATAGATAAATCCATAGGATATCAAGAAAATGCCAAAAAATGGAAGCGATTTCCATCCGAAATACATTTCGAACCTGAGGGATATTACGAATTGCACCTATTAGGGCATATATTAAAAAAAACAGACCTACAATTACATGCAATAAATGAGCCCCACTGAACACATAAATAAAAGACTGAGAGGCATTATAATTCACAAAATAGGCACCTGAATCATATAGAGCCTGCCATGCCTGAAATTGACTGTAAAAAAAGGCAATACCCAGCAAAATTGTTAAAATAATATATATCCTTTGCTTTCCCAATTGCAAGCTTTTGGAAGATAGGTAGGCCATATGAGCGGTAATACTGCTTAAAATTATAATAACAGAGCTATACATAAATGCCCTTGGGAGCAATACTTTTATTCCGCGTTCAGCATTTCCTTCGGTATAAACGATAAAACCACTTGTCAATGCGGCAAACATCATAAAAGAAGCGATGATGAATAACCACATTAAAAACTTTTTAGCTTTTAAATTTAGTCTATCCTCAACTTGTAAATTTTCCATTTTAATAAGATTATTATTATACAAAGTCAAATAACAGGGTTAATTGCATTAGAGGAAGATAAATAAAAGAAGTATACATCAGCTTTTTAGCAGAGGGTACGTCTCTCTTAATATAAAGTTGAACTGCTTGCCATACAAAAAACATTCCTGCCAGCAAGGCAATAATAGTATAAATACTTCCTCCAAAAGCCTGCCCTGATGGCATTAAATATACCGTTGGCATTAAACTTATCGGTATCAGGATGATTGTAGAAGCAAGAGTAATCATAGCGCTTGTCTTATCCTGCCTGGTACTTGGCAATAACCGAAAGCCTGCCCTTTTATAATCTTCATCAAGAACCCAGGCAATAGCCCAGAAATGAGGAAATTGCCATACGAATTGAATTGAAAATAAAATTATAGGGACCCAGGATACTTTAGGTTCGTTAAAGGCAGCGAAATAACCGATCAGGGGTGGTAATGCTCCTGGAAATGCACCTATAAAAACTGCGATTGGAGATTTCCTTTTCATTGGGGTATAGACAAATGCGTACAGAAATATGGAAAAAACCGAAAGTACCCCAGTTGGAAAATTAAGTCTAACCAAGAGATAAGTACCGGATATTCCCATAATCAAACTAAGTACAAGAGCTTGGCCGGTGGTCATTTTTCCGGACGGAATCGGTCGGTCCATGGTCCGTTTCATTAATTTATCCAGATCCTTTTCAATGATTTCATTAAAACCGTTTGCCGCACTGGTAACCAGAAACCCTCCGATTGTTAATATTATCCAGTTGCCCCAGTTTATCTCACCCTGAAATCTGCTACCAATCAAAAAGCAGATGGATGCAGAGAAGACGACGGTAAGGGTCAGCCTTAGCTTAATTAATTTATTGAAGTCGGATATAAAATTCCTCACTATATTTTCTATTTCACTGTTTCATATCACTTTGCCGTCAGTGATTAAAATACGACTCTCCCACGCAAAAAAATTACGCTTTTACGGTAATGCTAACGACAGAAACCTCTTCTTAAAAAAGGATACATACGTATTAAAATTACCAGCGGATCTGGTAGAAAGAATATTCATTATAGTAAGCAGGCGATATTAAGATATCGCCTGCTTATATAATTAACCTAAATATTATTAAACCTGTTCCGATGTTTGCCGCTCAGTAGCATGTTCCTTATCCCATTGTTGCTGAATATGCTCAGCTTCAGGGTTTCCTTCAAAATCATGGAGCATGTTAGAACTCATTGTCTCAGAAAAAGGAGTGGTTTGAGGAATAAAATCAGCATGGTGACCAGGCTTACTATAATCATATGGCCAACGATATACCGATGGAATTTCTCCAGGCCAGTTTCCATGTAAATGTTCTACTGGTGCAGTCCATTCCAATGTATTTGAATCCCAAGGATTTTGAGGCGATTTCTTTCCGTAAAAAATAGAATAAAAGAAATTCCAAAGGAATGCAACCTGCGCAAGAGCAGAAATAATTGCTGCCCATGTTATAAAAACATTCACTGTTAACCAATCTTGCATAAATGCAAACTCGGTGAAAGCATAGTAACGACGAGGAACACCATCAAGACCCATAAAGTGCATCGGGAAGAATACCAAATAAGCACCAATAAATGTTAGCCAAAAGTGAATATAACCCAGACGCTCATCCATCATACGACCAAATAGTTTAGGATACCAATGATAAACACCACAAAGCATACCAAAAATAGCTGCACAACCCATCACTAGGTGAAAGTGAGCTACTACGAAGTAGGTATCATGTAGGTTAATATCCAAAGCAGCATTTCCTAAAAATATACCAGTAAGTCCGCCGGAAATAAAGAATGATACCAATCCGATAGCAAATAACATTGCCGGCGTAAAGCGAAGATTCCCGCGCCAGATTGTTGCCAGATAATTAAAGGTCTTTACTGCCGAAGGAACCGCAATAATTAATGTAGTGATCATGAATACTCCCCCAAGGAATGGGTTCATACCTGTTACAAACATATGGTGTCCCCAAACAATGAAAGACAATACCGTAATACCTATTAATGAATAAACCATAGCATGGTAACCAAATATTGGTTTTCTGGAATTTGTTGCAATTACTTCTGAAGTAATACCCAATGCAGGCATAATTACAATGTATACTTCTGGGTGACCTAAGAACCAGAATAAGTGCTGCCATAAAACAGGGCTACCACCCTGATTAGGAAGAATTTGTCCGGCTACAACAATATCAGAAAGGTAAAAACTAGTACCAAAACTTCGATCAAAAATCAGAAGAACAACTGCAGAAACTAATACCGGAAAAGATAATACACCTACGATAGCGGTAAGGAAGAATGCCCAGATGGTTAATGGCATTTTCCACATATCCATACCATTGGTACGCATATTCAGGATGGTTGATATATAGTTCAATGCACCGATAAGAGCTGATGCCACAAATAATACCATACTGATTAACCAGAGCGTCATACCGGTACCTGATCCACTAATTGCTTTCGGTAAGGCAGATAAAGGAGGATATACTGTCCATCCTGCACTTGCTGGTCCGCTTTCAACAAAGAAAGAACACATCATGATTACACATGAAGCAAAAAACAACCAATAAGAAAGCATATTAAGGAATGGCGAAGCCATATCTCTTGCACCAAGTTGAAGCGGAATAAGAAGGTTACTGAAAGTCCCGCTTAATCCGGCTGTCAATACAAAGAAAACCATCATGGTACCATGTATGGTCACAATTGCAAGATAAAAATCAGGCTTTATCCTTCCTCCTTCAGCCCACTTTTGACCTAGGAATGTTTCCAGTAATGGAAAATTCTCATCAGGCCATGCTAATTGTAACCTAAATAGGATAGATAGAATCATTGCAACAACTGCCATTAAAATTCCTGTAATAAGGAATTGCTTGGCGATCATTTTATGATCTTGACTAAAAATATATTTAGTAATAAATGTTTCCTTATGATGTCCGTGATCGTTGTGTTGATGAGGTACGGCTGAATCGTGTATTGCAGTGCTTGCCATAATTATTTTATAATAGTATTTGTATTTAAAGCCATTTTATTGATTTCTTCAGTACTGATGTTCTCAACCAGTTGAAGTTCCCTCTTAACATCATCATTATAGTACAAAGGCTGCTTAGCAAGCCAAGTTGCATATTCAGCTTCAGAAACAACAGTTACTTTTGCCTGCATATTATAATGACCTGCACCACAAATTTTAGCACAAAGAAGAACATAATCATACTTCGGATTATTTCTCTTTTCTCTCATTTGAGCTGTGGTAAGGCGAGGGGTAAATTGGAAGGAAGTTGGCATTCCAGGAACCGCATTCATCTGTACCCTAAAGTCAGGAAGATAAAAACTGTGTAATACGTCCTTAGAGTTTATGCTCACTCGAACTGCTTTATTAACAGGAATTACAATCTCACCGGTAAGTTTATCATCCCAGCTTTTCTGATCTTTGAAATCTATTCCAAGTCCGTTGGTAGGTGTAGTCAATTTGTAATTACGGTTTCCAATCTGGTTATCAGAACCTGCATAACGAAGGCTCCATTTGAACTGTTCACCAGTAACCTCAATATTGATTGCCTTCTTCTGATCTTCCGGCGAAACATTGGTAATACTTCTCCAAGTAAAAAAGCCTAGTAAAACCAGAACTGTTAAAACTATTGCCGGGATAATAGTCCATATTCTCTCTAGAGAGTTATTATGAGGATAGAAATATGCTTTTCTATTCTCAGAGCCTCTGTATTGGAATGAGAAGCCAAACAAGGCAATATGAGTTAAAATGAATACGATTGTGGTCAATATCAATGTGATTTTAAACATGAAATCAATATCCAAACCATGCTCAGAAGCTGATTCGTGTATACTCATAGCCCCTTGAACGGTGTATGACCAATAAACACCATATATACCCAAAATCAAAAAGATCAACATGAAAACACCCTGAATCCTTCGGGCATTGAAGCTGGATTTTAAACCCTGCATTTCATGGCTCAGTTCATATACTTTTAAAATTTTACCAATGATTGCTATAAATATGCAGAGCAACAAAAACATCAGTATATAATAGGAAGCTGATTTGTATGATTCAGAATAATCCTTTGCTGCAGCGATAGGCTGCATGTTCATGTATCTCGCTACAGTATCAACCGCAGTGCTGATCAAAGGAGCGGATGATTGGCCTGACTCAGCTATAGCAGCTTTTGCGGCCGTATCAATTGCTGCAGTTGTGGAACTGATTGTAGAATCCTGAACCCGTGCGTAGCTTGCATTGTTAGATACAACAAGTGTGCAAATAAGCAGTAATGCAGCTACAGTCCTGATATTAAAAATTTCTCTTAACCTCATTTTATTCGTACTATTTTCTTTTAGCTATTAAGAACTGTGTTTAAATCTGGTGATTGATACTTTCTTGTAAGAAAGGATGATTTGTTGTCACCAATGACGTCTTAGTTAACTGATTTAGTGTAAGGAATGTAAATAGCCCAACAAAACCAATGGCTATTCCAATTTCAATTATACCAAAACCTCTATGAGCCTCAACTGTTCCTGGCATGATCATCATATAATAATCAAGCCAATGGCCACACAAAAGGAGGATACAAACAAACATTAAAGTATTCATTTGACGCTTAGAATCTCTTGACATCAAGATTAGTAAAGGAGCAACAAAGTTAATAATGATATTCAACCAAAACCATGGAAGATATTCAGGCTCCCAGCGTTTGTAGAAGTATACGGTTTCTTCAGGCATGTTTGCATAGTAAATAAGAACAAATTGTGAGAACCAGATGTAAGTCCAGAAAATTGAGAATGCAAATATAAATTTACCAAGGTCATGTAAATGGTTCTCATTGATCCAAGTCAGATAACCTGCCTTTTTCATAAAAATTACTAACAATGTAATCACGCAAAGTCCACTCACCCACATTGCTGCAAAATTATACCAGCCAAACATGGTTGAGAACCAATGTGCCTCAAGTGACATGATGGTATCAAAGGCCCAAATTGGAGTTGTAAATCCAAAAACAATTAAGAAAATAGCTGACCATTTAAAATTTTTATCGTGATTAACAAGACCACCTTCTAATTCTTGAGCTTTAGTATATTTTGCAAATAACCAAGCAAAAAAGCTATATGCTCCAAGAAATATTGCCAGTCTAGTTAAAAAGAAGGGCACGTTCAAGAAACTAGCTTTTCCAGCGATAAGCTTATCATAATTAGGACTGGAGGGATCCGTAAGACCCTCACCATTCCAGTGATGATATAAATTGTGCGTTAATAAACCTGCGGCACATACTGCAAACAATACAAGAGATGCAATAGGAAGCACTTTTGACATCGCCTGAGGTATCCTTAACAATCCGGTTGCCCATCCTGCTTGTGCCACATATTGCAAAGCTAAAAAGAATAAACCTGTTGCGCAAACGCAGGTAAAGTAATATGCCATTAAGAGCAGGTTGGCGAAAGTACGCTCCTGCTGACCTGTTAGTAAACCAAAAGCTGTAGCAAGAATTCCAACTACTATTGCTAATAAGGTCCAGGTTTTTAATTTTCCAGAAAATGTAAATTCTTCCGTGAAATTATGAGTATGATTATGATTTCCCATCTGGTTTTAGCAATTGACTATTGTAATTTTTGTAATTCATGAACGTACATAACAATTTTCCACCGTTGCTCCGGAGACAATTGAGATTTGTGTGGACCCAT
>JBDNGV010000581.1:0-2790 GCA_041689125.1 Daejeonella sp. | reverse complement strand
TTTCATTAGTGCAAGTTTTAAGGTCATTAAAAAAGCTTTACGTGTTTCGTGAGATGGAAGCAAAACCACAGCTAAGTCCGTTACAGCTTGCCGAAATAGAACATAAATACAAACAACGAGAGAGGGCAAGGCCTACAAAAACTCAAAAAAATAAACTGCAGTCAGATTGGTAATGAATACTGCTTATATCAATATCTGGAATAAGCGAGTTGGTGCTGTCTCATGGGATGAGGAGAGACGCTTTGCAAGCTTTGAATACGATAGCAGTTTTCCAGCCAATGGATGGGATATTGCTCCTATAAAAATGCCTATTGAACAGGCAGATACAATTTTTTCTTTCCCCGAGTTAATCGGGACAAGTACATTTAAAGGCCTTCCCGGCTTGCTTGCCGATATTCTGCCTGACCGCTATGGTAACACCTTGATTAATACCTGGCTAGCTAGAAACGGTAGGGAAGCCGATAGCATGAATCCCGTTGAGATGCTTTGCTTTGTTGGCAGAAGGGGTATGGGAGCATTGGAATTTGAACCAGTAAATCCTCCAAGTGCTGATCTCTCCACCAAGCTCGAAATTGAAGGTCTAATCGAAATAGCTAGGGATATTTTACATAACCGCGAAGATTTTAATTCAGGATTTGAGGGTGATCGTGAAAAGGCATTGCATGATATTATTAAGATAGGGACTTCAGCAGGCGGCGCCAGAGCTAAAGCTTTAATCGCATTTAATGAAAGAACGAAGGAGGTAAGATCAGGGCAGGCTGATGCGCCTAATGGGTTTTCGCACTGGATCATCAAATTTGACGGAGTGCACGACAGCCAATTTGGTGAGACTTATGGTTATGGGCGAGTTGAAATGGCTTATCACTTGATGGCAAAAGATTGTGGTATTGAAATGACTGAATGCCGTCTACTCGAGGAGGCTGAGCGTGCACATTTCATGACCAAACGTTTTGATAGGCTGGATAATGAGAAAATCCATGTACAGAGCTGGTGCGCTATTAATCATATAGATTTTCAAGAAGTGGGTTCGAATAGCTACGAAGGCCTTTTTCAGATTATGAGGGCTCTTGTTTTACCATATCACCAAGCCGAGCAATTGTTCAGAAGGATGGTTTTTAATGTGATTGCCCGCAACTGCGATGACCATGCCAAAAATTTCTCTTTTATGATGAACAAGCAGGGGGAATGGCAGCTGGCACCGGCATTTGATGTTTGCCATGCATACCGTCCTACAAGTATCTGGGTTAGCCGACAGTCTTTGACAGTTAACGGGAAAAGAGATGATTTTATGCGAGACGATCTGCTGGAAGTGGCCAGAAGGATGAACATTAAAAAAGCTGATCAGATCATTTCAGAAATTCAGGAGATTGTCACTAAATGGCCAGTTTATGCACAGCAGGCAGGGGTGAAAGATGATCTTATGAAAGGGATTAAAAGTACTCTTTTGGAATTATAATAACAGACACCTCTTCCTTTAGACACCTTCCTGCTGTTCGTTGTCAGATTGTGCATATTAGTTGATTAGTAAGAAGGGATACTTATGCTCAATTATTTCCTTTGCTGTATGAAATGAAAAAAGGCAGAAATCCGAATATTTTTTTTAATTTAAAGAACTCAAATGGATTCAGAACAGAAACCTTTGATACTATAAATAGCCTTAATTACTATTTGAATAAGCAATGCTGAACATTAAATCTGCTCTGATATTATTTCCTTTCCTGATTATTCTGTACGATTTCAATATTTTTTTCACCATTTCAACCAAGAAAAAGCAAAACATAATAGAGAAGTATTACACCATAGCAGATTTTAGATTAGTTAAAAAGTTCGATGCTCATATTCATATTAATACGAATGAGACCGCATTTATTAAACTGGCCAAAGCAGATAATTTTCAGTTTCTGGATATAATTAATGATAGGCCATTCGGATCGCCAATGGCCGAACAGCAAAAATTTGCCTTCTTTCATTTAAAAAATTCCCCTGCGCAAATGGAAGTGGCAACCACTTTTTCTGTAAAAGAATTTAATGAAAAAGCTTGGCCTGAAAATACAATCAGCGGCTTAAAACAATCCTTATCAAAAGGAGCCCGTGCAGTAAAAATCTGGAAAAATATTGGAATGGATCTCCGTGATGAGAATGGGAAATTTGTGATGATTGATGATCCTCGACTTACACCAATATTCAAATTTTTAACACAGAATAATATTCCGCTGATTGGACATAATGGAGAACCCAGAGATTGCTGGCTACCATTGGATAAAATGACCTTTAGTAAATCTTATTACGGTGCTCACCCTGAGTACCATATGTTCCTGCATCCTGAGTATCCTTCCTATGAAGACCATATCAGAGCCCGTGACAATCTACTCGAAAAGTATCCTAATCTTAAGTTTGTGGGAGCACATCTAGGCAGTTTGGAATGGAGCCTTGATGAATTGGCAAAACGATTGGACCGCTTCCCAAATATGCGTGTTGATTTGTCAAGAATGACTAATTTACAATTGCATACTTTGAATGACAGGCAGAAGACACGCAATTTTTTTCTTAAATATCAGGACAGGCTTCTTTATGGAACCGATAGAGCAATTAATTCAAGTAGCGATCCAGTTAGTTTATCTAGAAGCATTCATGATTCATGGCTGCGCGACTGGATTTTCTTTGTTACAGATGATCGGATCAGTTTGCCTGGATTTGGGGAACTTAATGGACTAAAATTACCGGCTGATATAATTGATAAAATATATTATAAAAATGCTAAGAACTGGCTCTCAGCTGATATGGAATCTT
>JBDNGV010000580.1:0-3641 GCA_041689125.1 Daejeonella sp. | reverse complement strand
TATCTAACTCAATCTTCAAGAAAAAGTAAATTTTAATAAAACAGGGATCGATAAATTCTTATTTTAAATTTTTACCTCTCAATATTACTAAATAAGAAGGAGAAAATATTTTGTTCAAAGATTTGGTTTGTTTGATTTGTGGAGATAGTAACAACTAGATTTATATGCATATGGCGGACGAAGTTTTATAATCTAAAGTAAATATGATATGATTAAAAATTTAATTAAATTTATTTTTAAAAAAATTTTCTTATGAAAAAAGATTTATCACGGCGTCTTTTTATACAAAGAAGCGTTACTGCTGGTATTGGTTTGGCCGCAATGAATGATTTAACAGCCTTTGCATCTCCTGCATATTCGGGGATGAAACCTGGCCTTGTAACCTATCAATGGGGTAAAGATTGGGATTTACCTACTTTGATTGCTAACTGTGCGAAAACAGGTCTGCTTGGTGTGGAGCTACGAACACAGCATGCTCATGGTGTTGAGGCCAGTCTTAATGCTCTGCAGCGTGCTGAAGTGAAAAAACGATTTGCTGACAGTCCTGTTACCTGCGTTGGCTATGGGGCTAATTACGAGTTTCATAATCCGGATCAAAAAATACTCCGTGAGAATATTGAGGGGACAAAACAATATATTAAATTATGTAAAGATATAGGGGCAACCGGTATAAAAGTAAAGCCAAATGGTCTGCCTGCACAGGTTTCTCCTGAAAAAACCATTGCTCAGATCGCCACCTCACTGAATGAAGTTGGAAAGTATGCACAGGACTTTGGACAGTTGGTAAGAGTAGAGGCTCATGGCTCCCTAACTCAGTTACTGCCAAACATGAAGGCAATTTTTGATCAGGTTACAGAACCAAACGTTAAAATTTGCTGGAATTGTAACCCTCCGGATGTTTTGGGAGCAGGCCTGAAAGAGAATTTTAATATGGTTAAAAAGTGGCTTGGGGATACTGTTCATATTCACGAGTTGAATATGAATGATTACCCTTATCAGGAGATCTTTAACCTTTTTGCAGGTGCTGACTTCAAGGGCTGGTTGCTGCTGGAAGGAAGCTCTTCAAATCCAACTGACAAGTTATCTGCGATGAAAGAGCACTTATCAACCTTTAATAAGTTAAAAGCTAATATTAAAAGGAGCTGATGTGTTTAAATACTATTTTAATTATAAACCATTAAACAAGTTCTGAAAAGAATCCTGACTGTAAAGTTTGCTTAAGATAATCCAAAATGACAATTAGAAGAGAATTTATAAAAAAAAGTCTGATCGGAACCGGGGCAATAGCCATTGGTAGAATGGGATTTACTGCTAAGTCTTATGCATCCATATTGGGCGCTAATGACCGTATTAATGTTGGTATTATTGGTATACGTAACCAGGGCACTTCACATATTAACAGCTGGTGCAATCTGAAAAATACTCATAATGTGGTTATAAAAAGCCTTTGCGATACTGATGAATTACTTTTTCCGTCACGTTCAAAAATAGTTGCCGATAAAACCGGAATCAAACCTTCAACGGAATGGGATATGCGTAAAGTGTTTGATGACAAGGATATCGATGCTGTTTCAATCGTTATACCAAATCATTGGCATGCACTGGCTACTATTTGGGCCTGTCAGGCAGGAAAACATGTCTATGTTGAAAAGCCGGCTTCCCATAATATTTGGGAGGGACGAAAAATGATTGAAGTAGCCCGAAAGACCAATCTGCGGGTTCAGGTTGGATTAAATAATCGTTCGACCGATAACATTAGAGATGCGATAAAGTTTTTGCACGAGGGGGGAATTGGCGAAGTATATATGGCCCGTGCTCTTTGTTTTAAAGCACGGGATTCATTTGGTATGTCTAAGGATAGTGTCCCACCTGCCACATTTCATTACGACCAGTGGTTAGGACCCGCTTCTTATCGTCCATATAATGTAAAAAAGAGTCACTACAACTGGCATTGGTACTGGGATACTGGTAACGGTGATACAGGAAATACGGGCCCACACCAACTCGATATTGCCCGCTGGGGTCTGAATAAGAATGAACATCCGGTTTCAATATATTCTAACGGGGGTATTTATGGTTTTCATAAGGATGAGAGGCCGCCTGATAAACGGACCCCGGGGAAGATGGTATATGGCGGGGTAGAGACTTATGGCCATGATAAGACCTCGCAGGAAACTCCAAATACTCAAACATGCTCCTTTAAGTATAGTGATGGAACCATGCTTGAATTTGAGACCCGTGGCCGTTATACTAACCATGAAGGAAGCAAAGGTCAGGAAGTGGGAAACCTGTTTTATGGTACTGAGGGATGGCTTGAAATAAGTGGTGATACATGGAAGGCTTTTCGCGGAAGAGAAAAAACACCTTTTGCCGGTTCACAGGAAGGCGGAGCCAAACAAACTACGGATCACTTTACCAACTTTATTGATGCAATCCGCGCTGAGAAAAATGAGGTTCTGCATTGCGACATAAATGAAGGCTTTTATTCCTCGGCTCTGCCATTGCTGGCAAATATATCCTACCGCCTTGGACGTGAAGTAAAATTCATGAATGATTATGAGAAATTCATCAATGATCCCGAAGCAGATGCTCAGTTAACAAGAGTATACAGAAAGCCTTATGTTGTTCCTGAAGTAGTTTAATCATGGGGATTTTAATACCCATCTTTTTAGATAATAATTAGTTCAAACTTTTTTGATATGAAAAACAAACGCAGAGATTTTCTAAAACTTACCGGCCTGGCTGGTTTAACTGTAGTTACAGGTGGTGTGCTAAAAGGATGTGCCTCAGAACCAGATAAATCCAACAAAATGGCTCTCGACGAGAAAACGCATATTCAGCATTTTAATATGTCAGGCTATTCTGCACCAAAATTAGATGTAGTTAGAGTTGGGTTTATCGGCCTAGGTAACCGGGGTCCCGCACATCTTGCTCAGGTAAGCATATTAGAGGGTGTTGATATAAAGGCATTGTGTGATCTGCGCCCCGAAAAGCTAGAATTAGCGAAAAAGCGAATTGAAAAGACCAGCTTCAAGCCTGATACCTATTCGGGAAAAGAAGATTGGAAGAAGGTATGTGAGCGTAAGGATATTGATCTGATCTTTATAGCTACTCCATGGGAATTGCATACCCCTATGGCATTATATGCTATGAATCAGGGGAAACATGTTTGTGTAGAAGTGCCCGCTGCAAAAACGGTGGAAGAATGCTGGGAATTGGTGAAAACATCTGAACGAACCAAAAAGCATTGCATGATGATGGAAAATGCCTGTTACGGTTTTTTTGAACTGTTTATGTTGAACCTGGCAAGACAGGGATTCTTTGGAAAAATTATACATGGAGAAGGGGCCTATATTCATCATTTGCTTTATGGTCATTTTTCAAAGGATAAATATTATGATCAATGGCGTTTAAAAGAAAATATCGGCAGGAATGGTAATCTGTATCCAACACATGGCCTGGGGCCAATAGCCCAGGTAATGAACATCAACAGGGGGGATAAACTCGAGTATCTGGTTTCAATTTCCGGCAATGATTTCATGATGAATGATCTGGCCAAAAAGCTTGCAAGCAAAGATGATTTTTATAAAGATTTTGTAGATAAACCTTTCAGAGGCAGTATGAATACCACGACCATACGC
>JBDNGV010000579.1:0-10363 GCA_041689125.1 Daejeonella sp. | reverse complement strand
TCGTCCTTCGGAACCGTTTATCTGATATGAATGGTTTTGGGACAATACTTTAATAAACACCTGATCATAAATAATTTATCAGCTGATGAAGTTTAATTATTGCCCATCATTTAGTAAAAGACAGATTTCAACATTAATTAAACTTTTTTTTTCCGCCGAAGGCGAATGGTGCGGTTCGCATAGACCAAGCCTCAATAATAAATTAATAGCATTCCAGCACGTGCGGGAATGCAGCGGCATGTATTCGCTTTTGATTTATTGTTTATTCAAGGTGCTCATGGTCTCGTCGTTCCTCCTTGGCATATTTCTTTTCTGCTGCAGGAACCTCCCGAAGGGAAGCTTGAGCACAAAATAAAAAATATAAAAAAGCGAAAAACGTAAAAAGAGTAATGAAGAACTAAGAATATTATTTGTATAGCCAAAAATTAAATTTTTCCCCAGACA
The DNA here is from genome assembly GCA_041689125.1 of Daejeonella sp. Taxonomy (GTDB): domain Bacteria; phylum Bacteroidota; class Bacteroidia; order Sphingobacteriales; family Sphingobacteriaceae; genus Daejeonella. The sequence continues at coordinate 9,919 of JBDNGV010000579.1, read as the reverse complement.
CTAATGGTTGAGTAATAAGAATTAAGAATTTCCTATTTCCCATTCTCAACTAATAAAAATCTATTTCTAAAAACTTAAATTATTGCTGTGCGCACGCGTTCGAGCAGGGCCTTGGTTTTCAAAATCCCTTCGTATTCACCAATCTGATCGCCTTCGTATTCAATGCCAATATATCCTTTGAAGCCTGCATCTTTTACAATTTTAAGCATTCGGTTATAATCGGTTTCAATGCAATTACCTTGTGCATCGAAGTCCATAGATTTTGCACTCACAGCTTTGGCATAGGGCATCATTTCATAAGTGCCTTTGTATTTATCATATTCTTCAATGCATTTATTCTTGCTGTCTTTTGTGAGACAGAAATTATTAAAATCAGGCAATGTTCCAACATTTTTCTTTCCAACGTTTTTCATCACTGTGGAGAGCCAGAAGCCATCTGAACTATATCCGCCATGGTTTTCAACAATGACATTGATATTCTCTTTTACGGCGTATTCACCTAAAAGTCCGAGGCCATCGATAGCTGCTTTTTGGACATCTTCTGCGCTTCCCACCCCGTGCGCATTCACCCTTATGGAGCTACATCCAAGGTGTTTAGCGGCTTCTACCCACTTTTTATGGTTATCAACTGCGTGCATACGTTTAGTGGTATCTAGGTCTCCTAAACTCCCTTCTCCATCGCACATGATTAGGTGATTCTTAACACCGTTATCAGAACAGCGTTTTAGTAGTTCGTTGAGGTATGCAGTGTCTTTTGCTTTATCCTTGAAAAAGGTATTCACATATTCAACAGCACTAATGCCAAATTCTTTCTTAGTTAGCACTGGAAAATCAAGATTATCTATTTTTTTGCTACGCAGGGCTCTGTGCAATGACCATTGGGCTAGAGAGATCTCAAAAAATGAGTTTTTTATATCTGCGGCATTCGGGTTATTGCGCTGCGGCATTTTGGCTGCACAAGAGTATAATGCGGATGGCAATAGTGCAATTCCTGCAAGGCCTGTGGCCTGTTGTATAAATTTACGGCGGTCGTTTGACATGAATCCCTAGTTTAATTGGTGATTTTTGAATTTACAATAAATAATATTATTGGGGAAATTTAAGGAAGATAATATTTTAAAGCCAATGATTCAATCATTTGTGAAATGCCAAAATTAATCATTTATCATAGAATCGTCAGATGCTTGTAACAAACCTGAAAATTGAATGTTTTGTACTTCAAAATTGTGTTCCTTTAAATAGTGAATTAATGAATTATAAAGGTTCTGTGATCCTTACATATAGCGTGAACCTGGATAATTTCTGGTTTTTAGTTTAGTTTTAGTTTAGTGAAAATCCGTCTCGAAAGAGACGGATTTTTCTTTTAGTGACCTTTAGTTCTTCTTTTTATTAGTGCTATTACTAAAATTAACGTAAATATTGCGCTTCCTATTGATCCGCCTCTGGCTATATAGTCGCCAAACCGCACATAAAAACTTAGTTCATCGTTCAAATTAATATCCTGTTTGAGAGCACCCTGAACCCACCATTCAGTTCGCTGAACAATATCACCACGCTGGTTTATGAACGCAGAAATACCAGTATTTGCCGACCTTGCCACCCATCTTCTGGTTTCGATAGCTCTGAGTTTGGCATAATGCAAGTGCTGATCTTTACCGGAGGTGTTTCCCCACCAGCCATCATTGGTAATGATTGCTATGAATTGTGCGTCTTTTTTAATGTATTCTGTCACATATTCGCCCCAAATTGATTCATAACAAATGACTGGAGCAGATCCAATCCCGCTTTGAGAATAGAAAACCGAGGGTTCCTCCTGCTTTCCATAACTCCCGGTAGCACCGCCAAATGCTGCAAAAGCAGGCTTTAGAAATGATAGTGCGTTAGAAAAGGGGGTTTGTTCGACACCAGGTACCAATTTTGATTTATGATAGAATTGTAAGGTGCCTGAATTCTCAACAGAGACAGCCGCATTAAATACATCAAAGTAGATTCCACTATTTTTATTGTATCGCGCAGTTGCGGTTTCAGCTGAATCGTAAATTGCAAAACTCTCAATTCCGGAGATCAAATTTGAATTTTTATATTTATTTAAAAAATTCTGAATAGTTGCAAAGCTTTCATTTTCCCTGAATGTTTTTTCTTCTGTACCCTCTGAAATTGCGGTTTCCGGCCAGATGAAATATTCAGTATTGCTTTGCCCCATTGAATCAGAAAGATGAATCAAACGTTTAATCTGCTCAGAAGGGAGCATGGTTCCGAATTTTTTATAAGGATCGATGTTAGGTTGTACGACTACAATATTTGCCGGATTTGATTTTTCAGTATAGTTGAAATACATGAATAATGAGATGAGTATTGGCAGCATCACCACAAATGATACTGGAACAATCAAACGGGTTTTATTCGCTTTAAGTCTGCCTGCTTTTATAGCCAGCCAGATCTCAAAAAATAAAATATTTGTAAGCAGTATCCAAAGTGTACCTCCATAAACTCCGGTAAATTCATACCATTGTACCAGCTGATGACTAGTAGCGAAGCCATTTCCGAGGTTCATCCATGGGAATGCGAGATCCCAGCTTTGGTGAAGGTATTCATAAGCAATCCAGAAACAGATTAGCCCGGCATAAGCCCATACTTTTGAAGTAATTAATCTCAGGCGATAATAAAGCCAGAATGCAATAGTCATTAATAGTGCTCCTAAACCAAATGGAATTAGAGAGATCAGAGCAGCTACCCATGAGGGCATAGCCGAATTCAAGGAATTGAAAACCCAGTAAATACTAACAGTATTCCATATAAAGAAACAAAATATGGCAGTGCGGAATATTAATTTCCCTCTTTTATTTGCTTGTGAATGAATGATGCTTTCAGTAGCAATAAATAAGGGAACCAAGGCAACCAATAGAATTAGTGATGTAAAAGGAATAGGGGGCCAGGCTATCCATAATAAGAAGGCACTTAAAAGTGCAAGTTGATAATTTCTGTTCATCAAAGTCTACTTAAGATTTCTGCCTTTTTATTTTCATAATCTTCCTGACTGATCAGTTGTTTTTCATATAATCTTTTTAATTTCTGCAGTTTTTGGGTCAGTTCATCTTCCGGTTCTGAAACATGGACTTCTTCAATTGCTGGAGTATTTTGTACCTCAACTTCAATGTATGATGCGTAATCATCCGCGAGGTTCTCATTTTGCAGGACCGTTATTTTTTCATCGAAACCGGGTAAGGTCTTCACTTTTTCCAATTGTTCATTGCTAAATTGATAGAGTTTACGGGCCTGAATCTTAGGAATGTAATCTATCGCAATGTTTTCACCTCTCTGTGGGATGGTAATAAACTTCGATCCAAAGAACTCTTCTTTGAAAGAAACCTCTTTTATTTCAGCCCACGGGAAAGTTTTATAAGACGTGGTAAGCCCCAGATTTTCAGGAATACAAAATATTATGCGTTTATTGGTAATTGCAATACAATCTGGTATCAGGGTTACCGCAGGTCTTTTTTGTATTGCCAAGTAGATTACTGCCTCACCAGAAGTAAGCATATCCCGCAATTTCCCTAAAACCTTTTCTGCTGTTCTTGGGTCCTGTTCATCTGTTAAATATTGTTCGATTAACATATTCTTGTTTTTAATACTTATTTAATTTTATTTGCCTGCCACACAAATAACAATCTCACCTTTTAAAGTATGATTTTCAAAATGTACTTTAATTTGGTCAAGACTCCCTCTCACAGTTTCTTCAAACATCTTGGTCAATTCTCTCGATACAGATGCCTGACGCTCAGGTCCAAAGTATTGTGCCAACTCTTCCAGTGTTTTTAAAAGTCGGTGAGGCGATTCATAAAATATCATAGTACGGCTTTCATTTACAAGCTCTTTCATTCGAGTTTGCCGGCCTTTCTTTACCGGTAAGAAGCCTTCAAAAGTAAAGCGATCAGCAGCCAGTCCTGAATTAACAAGGGCAGGAACAAAAGCAGTAGCACCCGGCAAGCATTCTATTGGAAGATCATTACGGATTGCTTCCCGTACAAGTAGAAAGCCAGGATCAGAGATTGCCGGTGTGCCGGCATCTGAGATTAATGCAATTTGTTTGCCCTCTTTAAGGAAACGAATGACCTCTGTTACAGACTTATGTTCATTATGCTGATGATGCGAAAATAATTTCTTGTCTATTCCAAAATGCTTCAGCATCGGAGCACTAGTGCGGGTATCTTCTGCAAGGATTAGGTCTACTTCCTTCAGAATGCGAACGGCTCTGAAGCTCATATCTTCCAGATTGCCGATCGGTGTAGGTACAAGATAAAGTTTGCCGCTCATTATTTCTATTCTTATTCAGGTATTCATTTAGGAAAAACTCCAAAATCAAAGCCCAAACTCCAAACTGTTTATATCTTTGTATAAAATTATTAAAGATGCTGCAAGTTAGTTATATCCGTGAAAATAGGGAGGAAGTTTTAAATCGTTTATCTGTCAGGAATTTTAAAAATCTTGAGCTGGTAGATCAGATTATAAGGCTTGATGAAGACCGTCGTAAGACTCAAACTCTTTTGGATTCTATTGCTGCTGAGGCCAATGCCGCTGCTAAAAAGGTTGGTGAACTGATGCGACAGGGCTTAAAAGAAGAGGCTGAAAAAATCAAAGTTCAAACTACAGACTTCAAAGAACAAACCCGTACGCTTGGAGATAAACTTTCTGCCATTGAAATTCTATTGCAAGCAGAATTGGTGCTATTGCCTAATTTGCCTCATCAATCTGTACCCAAAGGCCTTGGAGCAGATGATAATCTGGTCGCTTTAGAACATGTAGTGTTTCCCAACCTATTACCAGGTGCCTTACCTCACTGGGAACTTGCTACTAAATATGATATCATAGATTTTGAATTGGGTAACAAAATTGCCGGTGCCGGTTTTCCGGTTTATAAAGGAAAGGGCGCTAAACTTCAGCGTGCACTGATCAATTTCTTTCTTGATAATGCAGAATCAGCTGGTTACCGCGAGATGCAGCCCCCAATAGTTGTTAATGAGGCTTCAGGATTTGGTACAGGGCAGCTTCCTGATAAAGAAGGACAGATGTACCATATTTCAATAGATAATCTTTATCTAATTCCTACTGCTGAAGTTCCTGTTACAAATTTATACCGTGATGTGATTCTGAAAGAGGAAGAATTACCTATAAAAAATTGTGCTTATACTCCCTGTTTCCGCCGTGAAGCGGGATCTTATGGGGCTCATGTTCGCGGATTAAACCGATTGCATCAATTCGATAAGGTTGAGATTGTACAAGTTGTTCATCCTGAAAAATCTTATGAAGTACTAGAAGATATGAGTAAGTATGTTCAATCATTATTGCAAAAACTTGAATTACCATATCGTGTACTTAGTTTATGCGGCGGTGACATGGGTTTCACTTCTGCAAAAACATATGATATGGAAGTATGGTGTGCTGCTCAGGCGCGCTGGCTGGAAGTTTCTTCTGTTTCTAACTTTGAAACATACCAGAGTAATCGACTAAAACTCCGGTTTAAGAGCGGGGATGGAAAACCTCAGCTTGCTCATACTTTAAACGGAAGTGCGCTGGCATTACCCCGTATTGTTGCATCATTATTGGAAAACAATCAGGATGAAAAGGGTATAAAAATTCCGGCGGCATTGGTGCCTTATACAGGTTTTGATTACATCAGCTAAGCTTTTTTATTGTTTATGCCGGTTTAAAACATATCCATAATCAGTTCCAGAATTTTCCATGTAGCCCAGGCAATTAACAGAATAAAAAGAATCAGGAAGAGAGCAATCAAAAGCAATATGCCTTTTCCGCTACCCTGATGCTTTCCTTCTTCATAATATTCTTTCAGTAGACGGATGTTCCTTGAGTTTGATTTATAGGCAAAGTCAAATAATTGCCCAATGATTGGGATGGCACCAATAGTTGAGTCGAGAATGATATTCTTAAGCATCAGAATGAGAACCTTGCGGCTCAAACCATATCTTGCCATAGTAAGTACTAATACAATTGAAACTACAAAGCCCGAAATATCCCCCAGTACCGGAATTAAATTTAAAAGGGGGTCGATGCCAAATCTGACATTTGTTCCAGGAATTCGAAACTTTTCATCCATAAGGTAGGAAACACGTTCTGCCCAGTTCAATTTTGGAATTAGTTTTTTCTGCATGAAAATTGTTTGTTTTATAGTTCTTTAGATTATTAGACTAATTAATGCCATTTAAGTCAATTTGAATAAGATTTTGAACCAGAATCTTATTTGGTATCTGGTTTTTAATTTTTTATCTTAGAGACAAATTAGGTTATTTATGAATATTAAGAAAATACTGATAGCAAATAGGGGAGAGATTGCAATCAGAATTAGTCGTGCCTGTAATGAATTGAATATACAGACCGCGGCTATTTATACTTACGAAGATCGTTATTCTCTTCATCGTTACAAAGCCGATGAGGCCTATCAGATTGGAGAAGATAATAATCCTTTAAAACCTTACCTTGATATTCAGGCCATTGTTGCGATGGCTAAATACTGTAAAGCTGATGCTATCCACCCCGGCTATGGCTTTTTGTCAGAAAATCCTGAGTTTGCTCATCAGTGTGCTGAGAATGGAATTATTTTTATCGGTCCAAGGCCTGATGTAATGATCGCTTTGGGTGATAAAATTACAGCAAAAACAGTCGCTAAAAATGCCGGGATTCCTATCATTGAAAGTAATGAACCGAACCTGGACAGTCTTGATATTGCACTTTCAGAAGCTAATCGCATCGGTTTTCCAATGATTTTGAAGGCAGCTTCCGGTGGTGGTGGTCGTGGTATGCGGGTTGTAAGGACCGAAGAAGAGCTTAAAAAAGCATTTCCGGAAGCTAAAAGTGAAGCTAAAAATGCTTTTGGTGATGATACAGTATTCCTAGAGAAGTTTATCGAGCGTCCTCGGCATATAGAAGTTCAGGTTGTTGCTGATAACCATCAAAGTGTGATGCATTTGTATGAACGCGATTGTTCAGTTCAAAGGCGTTTCCAGAAGGTTGTAGAAGTAGCACCTTCTTTAAATTTAAAGGATGAGACTCGGGAAAAATTGTATCACTATGCCTTAAGCATCGCGAAGGCTGTTAACTATAATAATGTTGGAACAGTTGAGTTCCTTGTTGATTCTGATGAGCGGATCTATTTTATTGAGGTTAATCCGAGGATACAAGTAGAGCATACCGTTACAGAAATGATTACCGGTATCGATCTGATCAAAACTCAGATTTACATTGCCGATGGCTATAAACTTTCAGATCCAGCGATCGGACTTCCTGATCAGGCTCATGTTATGAAGAATGGCTTTGCAATGCAATGCCGGATTACAACAGAAGACCCATCAAATGGATTTAAGCCCGATTACGGGACGCTGATTACTTACCGTAATGCAACAGGTTTTGGGGTACGTCTGGATGAGGGTAGTACCTATCCTGGTATGAAAATCAGTCCGTTTTTTGATTCTATGCTGGTCAAAGTAAGCACCCAAGGAGCCACTTTAATTGATGCGGCACGAAAAATGAACCGTGCTCTTCGCGAGTTCAGGATCAGAGGTGTAAAGAATAATATTCAGTTCCTTGAGAATCTTATTAACCATCCCGTTTTTGTTGAAGGGAAAGCAACTGTTAATTTTATACAGGAATTTCCGGAATTGTTCGCCATTACAACCGGTCTTGATCGCGGAACGCGTGTTTTATCATTCCTTGGAGATATTTCATTGAATGGCAATCCCGATGTTAAAAACTTTGATCCGAAAGTACGACTTGAAAAACCACCGATCCCAGAGTTTGATCACATGGCACCTTATCCAAAGGGTACTAAGGATATGCTCACAGAATTAGGTGCTGAAGGATTTTGCTCCTGGTTAAAGAACGAAAAGAAGATCTATTATACTGATACAACTTTCCGTGATGGCCATCAATCATTACTCGCTACCCGAATGCGTACCTATGATATGATGAAGGTTGCCGAAGCCTATGCCAAAGCTCATCCCCAAACCTTTAGTATGGAAGCTTGGGGTGGTGCTACTTTTGATGTTTGTCTGAGGTTCCTTCACGAAGATCCATGGATCAGACTACAGAAGTTAAGGGCTGCCATGCCTAATATCCTGATTCAGATGCTCATCAGAGGATGTAATGGTGTTGGATATTCGGCTTATCCGGATAATCTTGTTGAATCATTTGTTCAAAAGAGCTGGGAGAATGGTGTGGATGTATTCCGGATTTTCGATTCCCTGAACTGGATGGAAAATATTGCTCCATGTATCGACATGGTGCGCAAAACAGGTGGCATTGCCGAAGGTTCATTATGCTATACCGGTGATATTTTGGATCCAAAACGAACTAAATATAATCTTGAATATTATTTACGCTTGGCAAAAGATCTTGAGAATGCAGGATCACATATTTTGTGTGTCAAAGATATGTCGGGCCTACTTAAGCCATATGCAGCCAAAATCTTAATTGAGGCATTAAAAGATACGGTGAAGATCCCAATTCACCTGCATACTCATGATACCTCTTCCTTGCAGTCGGCTTCTTATATGCAGGCTATTGATGCAGGAGTAGATGTAGTTGATTGTGCTTTGGGTGCATTATCGGGTTTGACCTCACAGCCTAATTTCAACTCTATTGTTGAAATGATGCGTTTCCATGAGCGTGAAAATCCCTACAATATTAAATCTCTGAATCAGTTCAGTAATTATTGGGAAATTGTTCGCGACTATTATCACCCCTTTGAATCCGGTATGAAATCTAGCTCTGCTGAAGTATTCGAGCATGAAATTCCGGGCGGTCAATACTCTAATCTGAAATCTCAAGCAATAGCTTTGGGTCTCGGAGATAAGTTTGAGGAGATTAAAGAACGTTATGCTGATGTGAATGAGATGTTTGGTGATATTGTTAAGGTTACGCCAAGCTCAAAAGTAGTTGGCGATCTTGCTCAGTACATGGTTGCGAATAATATCAGTAAGGAAGATATATTTACCAAGGGTGATCAGATCTCTTTTCCTGAATCTGTTGTTTCTTATTTCATGGGAGAGCTTGGACAGCCTGAAGGCGGATTCCCTCAGGAGCTTCAGCGGATAATACTGAAAGGTAAAGTGCCCCTTACTGACCGTGCAGGTAAACATATCCCAGCATTGGATCTCGATCAAGATTTTAAGGATTTTAAGAAGAAATTCGGTGAGGATCTTCCTTATACTACCTACCTGTCCTATAAATTCTATCCTAAAGTGACTGAAGATTATCTTGTTATGTTTAGGAAGTATGGAGATGTGGATGTGGTGCCAACTAAGTATTTCCTTTATGGGATGAAGCCTGGCGAGGAAACTACAGTCCAAATTGCACCTGGTAAGACTTTACTCGTCAGACTTCAGTCTATTGGTCCGGCAGACGATAAAGGAATGCGTACAGCTTTCTTTAAATTAAATGGGCAGACCAGGAATATTGAGGTTCAGGATAGGTCGATAAAGGTGACTAGACTGGAAAACAGAAAGGCCGAAAAAGATAATGCTCATCATATCGCTTCTCCTTTGCAGGGGATGCTTTCCAAGGTCTTTGTAAAAAAAGGTGATAAAGTCAAGAAAAATCAGACATTATTTATGGTTGAAGCCATGAAAATGGAAACCAATATTGCAGCAAATAATGATGGTATTGTTGGAGATATTATTTTAACTGCTGGTACATTGGTTAATACCGATGATCTTGTGCTTGAGTTTAAATAAATTTTGCCTTTTCACTTAGAGAATTGAATTAAGTTGATAATTGACAGTTAATAATTGATAATTGATATTTGATAATCTCTATTGTCCGGTTACATTTGATGCATTATACTTCATTGAGAAGGTTTCTCGAACAACCCGATAAGTGTCGTATTCTAAACCCTGTACCAAATCTAACT
>JBDNGV010000578.1:0-4167 GCA_041689125.1 Daejeonella sp. | reverse complement strand
TTTATTATGAAATTACTTTTTGATATACCCAAGCCTGTAATTAATATTTCTTCAATAATTGTTTTTAAATTTCCGGCCCGAACCTCAATTGACTCTTTAAATGGTATTATCATTTCGGTATTCCATTTTGAATCAAAACCTGGATGCATATTAATATCTTTATTATACCATTCGGTAAATGAAGCTTCAGCCCAGCCTTTTTTAGGGAAAATCTTTCGATTTCCATTTCTAATAAACCATTCAGGATTTGGAGCAAATGCAAACTCTTCAATACGCCTCAAAACAGCATCAGGCACATTTGGATAATCACTTTTCCCTTTATCAAACTCATTTTTGCATAATTCAATAAAACCATCGTAGTTACGCTTGCCATCATTAAACTTGTGCGTTAAATACTTCAAACCCTTACTGTTGTTGAACAAACTAAGAAATGATTTAGTTTCTTTAGGTCTATGAAGTTTAATACCTAATGATTGTTTTTCTACTTTTTCTTTTGGCTCTTTAGGGCCTAATAGGCTTTCAATCTTTTGCAACCTCTCCAAAATATTATTTTCAATTATTCCAGTTTTTTCGATTTCTTTTCCAATTAAATTGACTAATCGTTCTTTTGTTTTGTCATCAACTTTATTTTTCAGACTATAATCAAGAATATCCACAATAAATTTACTTTTATTATGGAGTATAGAGCCTAAATTTATATTCTGATTTGAATCTTTTTTCGCCATGTCTATTTATCTAGTAGATTAAAGACTTCCAAAGCTTTATCAATGCCTTCGCTTTCCCACGTGTTCAAAATCTTCAAAATAGGGTCTTCAATTTTTAGTAAAAGATCAAACCTATCCTTCAACTTTAAATACAATTCATTATCCGCCCCCTTCACCATTTTCAGGAAATCCAGTTTACCGGAAATAACATTTGCCATGTCTGGTTTTCCATTTTTTACATGCCCTTTATCTGCAACGTATTGCTGTATAAAAAAACCTGAGGCTCTCTCATGACCATATCTTTCCCAGTAATAGAGCCACATCCGCAATTGCTTGATGTATCGTTGCTGGACGTTGACTTTTTCATTCACCAAAAGACCTGTTACTTCTTTTCGGTAGCCATCCTTTTGTAAACGGGTTTTGCTTTCCTTAATATGAAAACCTTGTTCAGCAATTATGCGATGTAATTCCTTTAAGAAATCACTTTCTGGCTGATATACATTGTGCATAGAACTGAAAGTAATATCATCGGCATAACGGCTATATTTGAGCCCAAACCTTTTTGAAACTCCTGTTAGAAGAAAGTCCAATTTTTGACAAACAATATTTGATAACACAGGTGATGTTGGGGCTCCTTGGGGTAATCTAGAAATTACTCCCCCTTTAACTCCTTCTTCACCAGAATCAGACTCCTCTTGAATACAAGAAATTCCAGCTACTAAATTTGCTATACCTTGCCTATTATCCTCAAAAGCTTTTTGGCTTTTCCGACCTATTAAAAAACTATCTTTTATTTCAAATCGGACAAATCCTTTTTTATTTTCCAAAAATGGGAATTGCCCAGCAAAAGCTTTCGTGTTCGTTGACTTAACTCTATTTAGGTTAAACGGAGTTAGCTGTAAGCACTTCCAAACTCTTCTTTGGGAAATACTCGGGAAAAAATCCATCAAATCAGTATTGAAAACGTACCTATTTCCTACATGCAAGTTTGCATTCTGAACAATTGATTTCCCCCAAACGAATCCGTGAGCTGACGAATGTGGCTTATAAACACATTGAAGAATTAATGCTGTGCACCTTTGTAAAGATTTCAATCCTGCTTTCGGGGCATGAATTAACCTTTCACCACCAGATTTCTTTTTGATTTTAAATTCTTGATACCTATTTCCTCCAAGCGTAGGGTTCCCGTACCAAGTAAGCTGACTTAATTCAAAAGGTTTTGCCTTTTCTCCATAGATTAATGACTTTACTTCATTAAGTAAATTGAGAAAATCTGCTCTTGATTGTAAATTCCCAAAGGACTCTCGAATTTTAGATATTTGGTGATTTTCTGGCTTCATATTTTCAAAATATGTTCTCTTAGGCCTGCCGCTATATTCTTCATTTATGACTTGCTGAAGTATTATTAAGTAATATCAAAGCTAAGTTGTGTAATGATTTAATGTAATTCTAGTTTGCTTATGCAGCGACCCAAGGGGGGTAGGAGGAAAACAATTACCAGAAAACATTCATCCCGAAATAATTCGAGACACCAACCGATCTGAAACCTCAAAATAGAGACTTCCAGTTGGCAAAATTCAATAATGTGCGACAGGCCTTCAAAGAACTGTGACAAAATAAAGATCTTTCTGTGCAGTAGAGGCGCACAAAAGAAATTTTTCTCTAATTTTGTTTACCACCGAAAATAGAATAAAATGTCTGCTAACAAAAATCCCTTGATTAGATATAAGGTCCTTGATCGTTGTTTTCGGAATCCAGGGAGACGCTATTTCATTCAGGATCTGATAGATGAGTGCAATAAAGTTTTATTGGAAATAGATCCAGATTCTAAAGGAATTAGCAGAAGACAAATTTTTGATGACCTTTCCTTTATGGCAAGTTCTGAAGGATGGGAAATTGAACTTGCGCGCTACCGAGATGGTAAAAAAGTATTTTACAGATATGAGGACCTTTCCTTCTCGATCAATAATATGCCTTTGAATGAAGTTGAAATTCAAAACTTGAAAGAAAGCATAGACATATTAAGTCAGTTTAAAGGAATGCCACAATTTGAATGGATTAGCGAAGTAATTCCAAAACTCCAAAAAGGCACTTCAATAAATGAATCCAATCAGAGCTGGATGGAATTTGAATCGAATGAATTTCTTAAGGGTAAAGATCATTTAGGCCCTATAGTAAACGCTCTTCGGTACAAAAATCCACTTGATATAGCATACCAGCCCTTTGCCAATGCTGAGCCTTATTCCATAACTCTTCACCCATACTTCTTGAAGCAATATAACGGCCGCTGGTTCTTATTTGGCTTGAACCCTGCAACCAAGAGTTTTGCTTGGAATCTAGCCCTAGACAGGATAGTAGATATAGAAGAAATATCTATTCCGTTTATTGAAAACTCAGAAATTGACTGGAATGATTACTTTGAAGATATCATCGGGGTGACAAAACCTGATAAGGTGAACACCGAAATAATAAATCTCCAATTCTATGGAAAAACAGGGCATTATATTGAAACAAAACCCTTGCATGGTTCTCAAAAGTCTAATTGGTTAGATAAAGAAACCTTGGAGGTTAGGCTTGAAGTTATTCCAAATTATGAATTGGAAAGACTGATACTTTCCTATGGTGAATCTGTAAAAGTATTCGGCCCTAATTCGTTTAAAAAAGTCCTCCAAGAGAGAATTAAAGCTTCTCTGAATCACTATCTATGATTCTAATTGGAATATATTCTTTTCGCTCCTTTGCCTTCTTTCTTATATCCATATGAAAAAACAAGAGTTTTAAAGTGAGCTCAGGATCAAGATAGTCTTCCGCTTCTATAAATTCATCCGTTTCGGCTTCATTAAGGGCATAATATTTTTTTACAAGCTTTTCCTGCAAAGGAATAAACCAAGCCCAAAAACTTGAAAATTGGTTAAAGATATTTCCTTCAAGGAGCTTCTCTTGGAAGTGAATCCTGTAATCTTGTTCCGCAGTAAGGTCGTAGAAAAAGTGATCACATTGTTCGTCAAAGATAATTTTTTCAATCTCTTGAAAGTCCTCTATCAAGACTTTTTCATTGAACTCTTGTTTCCTGTATTCAGCTTTTAAATACCCTTTTTCTTTTATTCTGCTTATGCACTGAAGGTTACACAACAAGCTTCCGTAGGAATAGGAAAAACTGCGCCACTTGAGGGATTCAAAGGGAGGTACTTCAACTGTTCCTTCTTCGATAAAATCAAATGTTGACCTGAACTTTAACAACCAAGCTTCCAATTCCTCAAAATTAAAAGGGCCTTTGTTGTTATTTAATTCCGACATGGCTCGTAAAGCAATTTCTGTATGAACAGTTTGGTCTGGAGAACTTAGATAATCCTGTTTCTCATCCAAATGAATGCGCATGTGAAATGCCTCGCCATACCAATCCTTTGGCTCATGGCATATTATGTCATGGCAATGAAAAATATCGGTGATTTCATAATCATTT
>JBDNGV010000577.1:0-4704 GCA_041689125.1 Daejeonella sp. | reverse complement strand
ATTTAGATAAAACAATCATTAGTGATTTACGACTTAAAGCAAGTTGGGGAAGAGCTGGAAGCCAGGCAATTGCCCCATATTCAACTTTAAATCAATTAAATGCCGGTTCTACCGTTTTTGGTACTGCATTGTTTACAACGATGTCCCCATCGGCCAGATTGGCTGCAGATTTAAAATGGGAGACAACAGAGCAGACTAATTTTGGATTGGAAGTATCATTGTTGAATGACCGTTTCACATTTACTGCAGATTATTATTCAAAGAAAACCAGTGACCTGCTAAATTTAGTGCAGCTTCCACGTTCTTCTGGGTACCAAAATTCACTTAGAAATATCGGAGTAATAGGGAATAAAGGTTTTGAGTTTGCAGCCAGTGCCAATATTTTTAATTCTGGTGATTTTAAATGGGATTTGGACGCAAACATTACATTTAATCGTTCAAAAGTTATCGAACTTTATGGCGGTGTAGATATACAAGCAGGGCTTTTACAGATGATCAGATTTACTGATTTTGGTAATACCTATAGAGAAGGCCAGCCATTGGGTATCATTTACGGATATCAGGAAAACGGGTATAAATCAAATGGGTTCATACAATATGTAGATCAAAACACTGATGGAAAAATCGATAGAAATGATAAGGTTCAAATCGGTGATCCGAATGCAAAGTTTATTTATGGAATAAACTCCAGTACGTCTTATAAGAACTTTTCATTGTCATTATTTACAATTGGTTCACAAGGTAACAGTGTTATAAATATGAGTTCTGTGGCTTATAATATTGATAACACTAATGGTACCAATAAATTGAAGGATGTTGTGGGGAATTATTGGACTCCACAGAATACGAATGCAAAATATCCCGCACCACTCCCGGCTAATGCAGCTAATCCATTATTATTCTCTGACCGTTACGTAGAGGATGGTTCATATTTAAGACTACGAAATATCGAATTAGCTTATACTTTCCCTCAAATTAAAGGCTTTGGTGCGATAAGAAACGCTTCAATTTATTTTAGTGGTCAAAATTTAATTACTCTAAGTAAATATTCTTGGTTAGATCCTGATGTAAATACTCGTGGTGGTGCAAGTTCATTAGATCAGGGAATTGATTATGCGAGTTATCCAAATACCAAATCAATTACCGGTGGATTGAGAATTAATTTTTAATAGAAATCAGATCTGAAAAAGTGTAAAATGAAAAAGATAAATGTGATAATAACAGCTTTAATATTTTCTTTCTTTATTTCATGTAAGAAAGATATATTACTAGAAAATCCTAAAATTCTAGTCGTGGAGGATTTTTATAATACAAATGGTCAAGTAGAAGCAGCCCTTGCTTCAATCTATACCCCGATAAGAGGACAGTTGGCTGGTTGGATGATCGGTGCGATTGAATGTCAAACAGAGTGGGGTGCAGGTATAAATGGTGCAGCCAATTTTGATGGACATAAGACAATGCAAGGGCTTGATGCCGTACCTGCAAACAATATCGTTCCAATATGGGACAACTTATTTTTAGGTATTCGTAATGCCAACCTTGTTATAAAAAACACTCCGAATGGCAAAGAATTAACAACTGACTCAAAGAACAGATATATTGGAGAGGCTAGATTTATGCGTGCATTTATTTATTTCCAATTGGCTAAATCATGGGGTGGTTTGCCATTATATACTGAGCTTAACATGGACAAAACTAGTGGAGTAGCAAAAAGTACGAGAGATGACGTTTATAAATTAATTGTAAGTGATCTTAAGTTTGCAGAAACAAATCTTCCTGAAAACGCTCCACTTCTAGGTAAACCTTCCAAGCGTATTGCTAAAGCTGTTTTATCTGACGTTTATTTGTACATGGGATTATATTCCGATGCTAGTCAAAAAGCTGATGAAGTAATTAAAACTCAGAGATACTCGCTTGAAAAAGTTACTGTTGCCAATGATTTTAATAAGCTTTTTGGGATCGGGGCATCTTCTCCTGAGGAGGTATTCTATCTTAAATTTAATACCCAAAATCCTAGTGGCTTAATTTCGTTCACTCAACAAATTACAACTCCATGGTTTGGCGTATCAGGATTCGGTATTTTCACCTGGTTTAAAGAGTCAAAATATTTCACCGAATGGGATAATAGGGATTTAAGAAAACAATTTAACTGGTATGATGATCCAAAGGCAGCTAATAGATTTCTTGCTGGTCAAACTGCTTTTCCACAGAGGGGTGTAACCTTGATTTCACCTAAAAAATATAATAATCCTACTGCAACAATTGCAGCTTTTGATTTGCCCGTTTACCGCTATGCAGATGTTCTATTAATTTATGCTGAGGCGGAAGCGAGAGTAAATAAGGCACCAACTTCAGATGCCATTGAAAAATTGAATATGGTACGTAGGAGGGCATATGGTTATGATCCTATGGTAGCCTCTTCGGTTGATTTTAAACTCTCTGATTATAACGAGAGTCAATTTATTGATCTTGTTGTAAAGGAAAGAGGTTACGAATTTCAGTTTGAGGGTAAAAGATGGTTTGATTTAGTGCGCTCAGGACGAGTTAATACTGTTATGAAAACTTTTATTGATCGTGATGTCATAGCTAAGCATTTATTGTGGCCAATTCCTGCGATTGAGTTTTCCCTTAATGAGGCATTTAAACCCTCAGATCAAAATCCGGGTTATTAATTAAGATTTATCTCCAGATTTTAATGGAATAAGAATTATTAAAATAGTTTTAAATGAAATATCAACCTGCACTATATCATTCGGGTTCAATTATATTAGATAACTTGTTATCAGGGTATTAAAACTGAGTGATATAATGCAGGTTAAGTTAATATACAGTCAAATGAAGTATTTTAACTGAGGTATTAGAAATAATCAATAAATATTCTAAGCTTTATTTCAAAGATAAATGGTTCAAAATATATGGTTCAAGAGTGTTTGTTGTTGCATCATAGCACTTTTAGTTTTTTCTTTAAATGTTATCGCACAAACCTCTGCGATTTACGCAGGTGCTTCAATAGTAAATATAACTCCCCCTTTGGGTTACCCACATTATCGCGGTGAAAGTACCGGAGCTCATGATTCATTATATGCAAAGGCTCTGGTACTTAAACAAGGTGAAAACACAGTGGCTTTGGTGGTGTGTGATTTATTGTGGGTTGAGAGGAGCCTTTCTTCATCAGTTAGATTGCAGGTCTCGGAAATAACTGGTATTCCTTATTCAAACATTATAATTGCAGGTACACACACACATACCGGCCCAGCCTATGACCCCAATATACTTGAACTTACCGGGACATTGCGTCCTCCATCCGATGAGGATCGACTTTTAACAGGAAAGAGCCCTTATTTGGATAGTTTAGCGATTCGGATTGCTCAATCGGTTTTGAATGCACATAAATCAATGGAAAATGTTCAGCTTGAAGCCGGTATAGGGGAGGCTAATGGGATTTCATTCAACCGCCGTTTTATAATGAAAGATGGTAAAGTTGTTTCTAATCCTGGTGTGGGTAATAAAGATGCTATTCTTCCTGCCGGCCCGGTTGATCCCCAGGTTGCCATTTTAATGCTTCGACGGGTTTCTGATAATTCTCCGCTTGCTGTTCTGTCTAATTTCGGAGTTCATGCAGACACTTTTGGGGGTTCTATGTTTAGTGCTGATTATCCGGGTTTTCTTGCTCAGGCACTTAGCTCTTTAATTGGTGGAAGTTGCGTATCTATTTTTGCAACCGGCCCCTGCGGTGATGTAAACCATGTGGATGTCAAGAGTAAAGACAAGAAGCGTTTATCTTCTAAAGATATTGGTGAACGATTATCGGAGGTGATTGTTAAGGAGATTCCTGCTTTAGAGAAGGTTGAGAGTTCCTTCCTTTCGATGCGCTCCCAATTTGTGTATGCTCCTCTACAGGATTATAGTCAGGCTGAACTAACATGGGCTAATGACGAAAATGCTAAGCCCTTATACAGAGAGTCGGTATTTCTGGAACGTAGAAGACGCTTAAAGATTCGCTCTCTTGAGAGGCTTCGTCGTACAGAGGCTATTGCACCAACTGTTGAACGCGAGGGTTGGAAACTGCCTTTGGAGGTACAGGTTATAGGCATAGGAAAAGACCTTGCAATAGTTGGCCTGCCCGGGGAAGTTTTCGTTGAGTTAGGTATGGCTATTAAAAAATCATCGCCGTTTAAAACAACTCTGGTTATTGAACTGACCAATAGCCATATCGCATACGTTCCAACCCGCAAAGCATTTAATCAGGGGAGTTATGAGATCATAAACTCACGTTTGGCTCCGGGTGGCGGTGAAATGATGGTGGAAGCTGCGATTAACCTGCTTAACGAAATTAAGGAGGAAGGTAATTAGGATAATAATACTTTTTCAATCAGGTGGTTTAAATTTAAGCAGGCTATAACAAGCATAAATATGAAAACAACAACTAAATTTCCTAGTCATGGCCATACTGCCAGACTTTTAATGCTGATTCTCAGTATTATTTTGATCCTTTATTTTGATACCCGGCTTTATGCTCAGAATCCTACTTTCAGGGCAGGTGCATCTAAATCAAATATTACCCCGCCATTAGGTTCGGGCATAGTAGGTAACTTCGGTATTCCGCCGCCGGCAAATTATGTGCACGACGAATTGCATGCACGCAGCCTAGTTTTGGATGACGGCACAACAAAACTAGTTTTTGTGGTAGTCGATAATGTGGGT
>JBDNGV010000576.1:0-5390 GCA_041689125.1 Daejeonella sp. | reverse complement strand
TTTTAATTTTATTTAAATTGAAAAAACACATTCACATATTGATTGGACGTCAATTTTAACTTCTATATGGATTGAATACCATTTTCTCCTAAATGGGAGTCAAGTAGATTAAGAAAATAATTCGGATTCTTAATAACCAGGATTCTGATTCACTTTTGGTTCTATACTTAAGGTAGACTGTACAATAGGGAATAATAATAGATAGTCTTTCCCTATCTGGCTTTGGAGTGAGGGTACCAACTCAAATGCTTTTCCAAATCGCAGTAAATCCCACCAGTAATGCCCTTCAAAAGCCGTTTCCAATAACCGCTCTTTAAGAATAAGTGCATCATTTTGTACTTTAGTTCCATTTACAAAAACAAACTGAGGAAAATCAGTTGCGTAAGCGCGCTGCCTTACTTTATTAATTTCAGTCGAAGGATCTTGACCTAGTGCATTTTTTGCTTCGGCTTTCATTAATAAAATGTCTCCATATCTGTATATGACATAATCATCATACCAAAATCTTTGCCCTGAAATTATAACACCATCAAACTTAGTTTGTATTGTAGTGTAATAAGTTTTCACTCCTGCTGGATAGCCTCCGGTATATATATAAATTTCCTTAAAACTTGCATCTCTGCGTTGATCTTTTTCATTGAATTGATTCCGTATATGTGGCTGAACCTGAAGGTAAGAATATCCTCTTCCCCCCGAAAGAACTGCAATAGTTGATGGATCTAAGTCCTTGCTATTGGGCATTGATTGAGGATGTAAAAAACTCTGATCATAAGGTGCAGATTCGCCTGACTCCTGATCTTTATATCTTACAGCAAAAATGATTTCTTTATTGCCCTTGTTGGTATAATCGAATATACTGGCAAAATTGTTGAGCAATGAGACATCACTAGTTTCAACTTCATTCAATGCAGCTAATGCCGTAGTAAAATCGGAATTACCTCCATTCATCCTCTTCCCAGTCCATAGATAGACATCTGCTTTTACAGCATTTGCAGCAGGTTTTGACCATGCAAATCTGCCAACAGGAAAACTATTATTAGGGAATAAGGTTATAGCAGCATCTAAGTCCTTTTTTATGAAGCTAAATATTTGTTCTATAGTTGCTCTTTCGCGTTGATTAGACTCTGAAGAGCCTTCGGTAGGGATATCAACCAAAGGAACTCCACCCCAAGTTCTAGCCATAACAAAATAACAAAAAGCACGAGTAGTAAGAGCCTGTGCAAGTATGCTATTCTTATTGGTTTCGGATGCAAATTTGATATTTGGTACATATTTTAAAATTAAATTTGCGTCATGAATAACTGTATATAAACCTAACCAGGTTGGTAATGAGGATGAAGCATTTAAAGTATTCCTATACAACACCCCATGCGCAACAGGTTCTCCACCAACGCTGGGTCCAAAATCATTGCTTCTTAATTCGCCCCATAGGAACATATTACCTGACTGCGTCCGAAACCGAGCATACATTCCAGATATTGCACCATTTGCATCATTTTCTGTTTTCCAGTATGAGGTGGCTGAGATTTGACTTATTGGCTCTAGATTTAAATCCTTAGTGCATGAGCTAACTAAGAGAAAAACAACCAAGAATGATATCGATATTTTATATAATTTTTTCATGATTTTAATGTTTTTGGTCATTGTTTTAATAAGTACGATTGATACTTTAATTTAAAGTCTACACCTTACAGTGTCACATTTAAACCAAAAATAATGTTCCTTGGTATTGGGTATCTACCAGAATCTCGTCATCCATATTCAGGATTTAATCCAGAGAATTTTGTGAAATAATTTAGATTATGGCCTGTAACATTAAGCCTTAAGCCAGATATTTTTACACGTTGAAGAAGAGCCTTGGGTAAATCATAAGTCAATGTTAATTCACGGATAGCTAAATAATCACCCCTTTCATAAAATTCCGTATTACCACCTCCATTTCTGAAAAGCTTATTACGTACTTGTTGATCAGCATAAACGAATTGGGGTATATCAGTAACATCACCTTGCTTTTGCCATGATCGAAGTACTTCTTTAGATAAGCCATTATCACCCTGCAATTGTGCAATTAAGCTAAGCCTAGTATAATTATATATTGTTTGACCCGTAGTGAAGTCTGTTCGGATATACAGTCCTAAGTTCTTATATCTGAATGAATTTGAGAATCCTCCTGTCGACGTTGGGTAAATATTACCGGCATAAACCTGATCACGGGTATCAATAATATTATTTCCATCCAAATCGGCAATTATAGCATCTCCTCCATACAACTTTTTATCGGCAATTGGAGTAAGTTTATCTATCGGAGCAGATGCGGCATCTGCATCTGTTGCATAAACACCCAACATTTTGTAAGTATAATAATCACCCATACTACCCCCCTCCTGTAAACCGCCTTTCCATACATAGGTTCCAGTTTTTTGATCCCAAACCTGTACCCCTCCAATGCGATTATTCGCAACGCCATTATTAGGAAGCTTAAGTATTTTATTGGTAACTTTTGAAATATTAAAACCAATATCCCACTGAAAGCTGGAAGCCGAAGGCATAATTCTAGTATTTAATTCAAGCTCTATACCCTTATTTTCTAAACTACCTAAATTGGTCAAGGTACTAGAAAACCCTGTTGAATGAGGCAAGGCCAAACTTGCCAGCAAGTTATTAGTTTCACGTCGGTAGATGTCAAACATGATATTTACCCTGCTATCAAATATCCCTAAATCAAGTCCAAAGTCGACCGTTTTAGATTGCTCCCACTGAAGTTCAGAATTAGCAATTACTGTATTTTGGACAGCAGCAAAACCACCATACCGAGCTCCTACACTATATTGGCCTTGAGCTGTGTAAGGTCCAAGACCACTAATATTACCATTAACTCCATAACTTGCCCTGAGCTTTAATCTTAACAAGTCCTGTGGTAAATTACTCCAAAATCCTTCCTTGTGTACATTCCATCCAATCGAAACACCTGGGAAAAGCCCCCATTTATAAGCATTCCCTAAATTAGAAGCACCATCATACCTAGCGGTTAATGAGAGAAGGTATTTCTGATTGAAATCGTAATTAAGTCTACCGAAATAACCATAAATTAATTGTTCAGTTTCTGAACTACTTACTGACACGGGCAGTGCAGATGCATTTAAAGTTGGAATTAAATCCGTTGCTGCGTCTCTACCACTTGCACTCAAGCTATTTGAAGCAGAATTAAAATAAGAGAATCCAGCTTTAGCTTCAAAATTATGCGAATTTTTTATTGATTTTATATATGTAAATACTGCATCTGCCTGTTTTTGCAAATTTTTAGTATAGGAACTGGTAGCAGCACGGCTAACTACATAGGATAAAGGTCCATTCCAGAAAGCTTTTTGAAAATTCCTGCTATCACCACTTGTCTGCCACCACGAAATTTGAGGATCAAACGTCAAGCCCGGCAGTATTTTCAATTGAGCTCCAAAGGCCAATGTTAAATCATCTCCAACATTCTTTCTATCAACAGTATTTAATAAATATTCATTATTCCCCAGACTCGAACTCTGTCCCGGAGCAAAAGTACCATCCTCAAATTTATATTTGGCCGTTGGTGGTAAGCCTAGAGATCTTCCAAATGTATTTGCATTAGTAGGATTATTATCTTGACTGTTAGCATACAATAAGCGTCCAAAAACTTTTAAATTGTCCCTTATGTTGAAGTCTCCATTTATATGGCCATTGAGGCGTTTAAAGTTAGTGGTGATAACTATCCCATCATTGTTAAGATATCCTAATCCAGCACTGAACGTTCCTTTTTCCGTTCCTCCAGAAGCAGTTATTGAGTGATTACCAGAAACACCGGTCCGATATAAAGTATTTTGAAAATCAAAATCGCTAAAAATTATTGTCTTTGAAGGATCAATGGGATCAGGCATAGTCTGCCAACCATCTTTCAACTTATGCTGGTTTTGTGGTGTAAGGTATTGAGTTGAATATGCTGTATTATTTGTAAGATCATTACCTGTTCCGGCACTACTAGCAGTAGAAAGAATAGAAAGTTGTGCAGGTTTATTTCCAAATGTTGCAGAACGATAAATTCCCAATCTTTGATAGTAAATATAATCTCTAGCACTAAGTAAATCATACTCTTCAACATTGTTGGAAATGGTCATATCATACCTATAATCAATAATGGCTCTTCCTGATTTCCCTGATTTAGTGGAAATAATAACCACTCCGTTAGAAGCACGAGCACCATAAATTGAAGTCGCAGCAGCATCTTTGAGTACTTGCAAAGACTCAATATCTGATTGATCAATTGTGTTAATATTGTTTCTGATAACGCCATCTACAACGTATAATGGAGCCGCACCATCAGGATTGTTTATTGAAGTACCACCTCGGATGATTATTCGTGGCGCTGAACCAGGCATACCTGAAGTAGTTTGAACTCTAACGCCAGAAAGAGTTCCTTGTAACGCTGAAGCTACATTTGCAAATGGAACATTTGCAAGTACTTTATTATCAAGCTTTGAGATTGAGGTCGTAACTGTTTCCCTTGATTGAGACCCATAACCGACTACTACAACTTCTGCCATACTGGCAATATCATCAGTAAGCGTTATACTAATTACGTTCCTGCCGCCAACAGCTTCCTCCTGCATTTGCATCCCGATGAACGTAAACACCAATATTCCGTTTGAATCAGGCAGATTAATTGAATATTTACCGTTTTGATCCGTGCTCACGCCGGCCGAACCATTTTTTAATTTAACACTTACTCCGGGAAGGACTTCCCCCCGTATGTCTTTAACGGTTCCTGTAACAGTTGTTTGCGCGTACGCACTGGAGCAAAACAAAAGAATTAAGGCGATGCAATAGGGTAATGATTTTTTCATAATATTTCTCTAATTAGTTTGTATTGTCAATTAATAAAAATATGTACTACATATTTCAATATTAATAATTATAATTTTATAAAACAAACTTTTTTAAAAAAAAGGTATTACATATTAATATCAGTTTAATTATTATAAATTTGTGCCTCTAATCATCTATAATAATAATGTATGTCTTTAAATAAGCTTAAGCCTGTAGAAAACCTCACACAAGTTGATAAGATCGAAATTAGTTTACAAGAGTATTTTCGTAGTGAAGACTTTTCTCCCGGGGATTCTATACCTAAAGAAATGGAACTTGCAAAAGCTATGGGCGTTAGCCGTACTGCCATCAGAGAAGCCATAGCCAGATTCAGAATTTTAGGAATAATAGAATCCCGGAAAAACAGGGGAATGATTTTAACCCGACCTGATATTTTAAACAATATGCACCGATTAATGGATCCCCAGTTATTACATGGGGATACCATGAAGGAAATATTTGAAATGAGACTAGTGATAGAAATAGGATTAGCGGATTTT
>JBDNGV010000575.1:0-9784 GCA_041689125.1 Daejeonella sp. | reverse complement strand
GCACTGATTAATTCCCCGGCTACAAACCGGGGAATTTTTGTATAAACAAAAACGACATAAAATATATAAAATGAACATTACACAGGACAAAATAGACAATCTGAATTCTGTACTAACTATTAAGATTAATCCTGAAGATTACAAAGATCGTGTAGAGAAAGCGATCAAAACGCAGGCAAAAAAAGCGAAACTACCTGGATTTCGTCCCGGAATGGTTCCATCATCCCACATTAAAAAGATGTATGGCAAGAATATTTTGGTGGATGAGATCAATAACCTCTTGAATGACTCTTTGACAAATTACATCAGTGACAATAAACTTGAAATTCTTGGGCAGCCACTGCCGAAGATTGATGATAGCAAAGAATTTAACTGGGACTTTACTGATGAGTTTGAGTTTATTTATGAACTTGGAATTGCTCCGGAATTTGATCTTGATTTTACGTCAAAAGATAAATTAACAAATTATCAGGTTAAAGTTGATGAGGATACGCTTGCTTCAAGGATCACAAACCTGAGAAAAAGCTATGGCAAAATGTCAAATCCTGACGTATCGGCAGATGATGATGTAATCTATTCAGATTTAATTCAAATTGCTGCAGATGGTTCTATTTTTGATGGAGGAATTTCGAATACGGCATCTTTACGTTTAGATCAGGTTGAAGATTCTAAGATTAAGAAATCATTAATTGGTCTTAAAAAAGATGATGAAGTGGTTCTCGATATTCAAAAGGCATTCAACAGTAATGCAACAATAATTGCCAAGCTTTTGAATATTGCCGAAGAGGATGCACAGGATCTGAAATCTAAATTTAAATTATCGGTTAAAAATATTAACCGACTGGAAGAAGGCGATCTTAACCAGGAGTTTTTTGACAAAATATTTGGTGAAAATGTTGTAAAGACAGAAGTTGAATTCAAGGAGAAGATCAAAGAAGAACTAGAGAGCATGATGGTGCAAAATTCTGACCAGAAGCTTCAGGCAGATCTATTGCAGTTTGGTTTGGATAAAGTTAGACTTAGCCTACCTGATAAGTTTCTGAAACGCTGGTTGAAGGCAACAAATGAAAAGTTAAGTGAAGAGGAATTGGAAAAGGGATATGATGACTTTGCCCGTAATTTGCGTTGGACTTTGATTGAGAACAAAATTATTAAGGACAATAAATTAGAGATCAAATACGAAGAAGTTTTTGCAGCTGCAAAGAATCGCCTTGATGGACAGTTCCGTATGTACAGTCCGCAGCCACTTTCTGAAGAACAATTGGGACAATACACCGCACAGTTCTTACAGAATAAGGAAAATGCAAATCGTATTTTTGAGGAAGTAAAAGCACAGCATGTGTTTAATTATCTGAAAGGTGTTATTACCTTAGATAAAAAAGATATAGAGTATAATAAGTTTCTGGAGTTGAAGTAATTTGATTGTTTTTGGTTTTATTAGTGCCATTTATCTTGATCAAATTTTTTATACTCTTTTCAGAATAAATGTTAAATATTAATTATAAATTCAAAAATGAACATAGATAAGAATGAATTCAGGAAATATGCCGTTAAGCACCATCGCATCGGCAGTCAGCATGTAGATAGTTTTATTGGGAGGGTTCAAAGTGCTTCTTTACCTACTGCTATGACACCATATATCATTGAGGAGCGTCAGTTAAACGTGGCACAAATGGATGTGTTCTCGCGTTTAATGATGGATAGAATCATCTTTTTGGGTGATGCTGTTCATGAAGGGATAGCCAACATTATTCAGGCCCAACTGTTATTTCTTCAGTCTACCGATTCGAAACGTGATATCCAGATCTACATTAATTCGCCAGGAGGTTCTGTTTATGCAGGTTTGGGTATTTACGATACCATGCAGTATATTAGTCCGGATGTAGCCACAATTTGTACAGGTATGGCGGCCTCAATGGCAGCAGTATTGCTATGTGCAGGAACGAAAGGCAAAAGGGCAGCATTACCGCATTCCAGAGTAATGATTCATCAGCCTTCCGGTGGTGCTCAAGGTGTTGCTTCTGATATGGAGATTAACCTTCGTGAGATGCTTAAGCTCAAGAAAGAGCTTTATGATATTATTGCCAAACATTCAGGTCAAACCTACGAATGGGTGGAGAGAGCCTCTGACCGTGATTACTGGATGATCGCAAATGAAGCTAAGGAATTTGGTATGATTGATGAGGTTTTGGTAGGAACTGGAGATAAAAAATAATGAGTAAGGGAAATAAGGATATTAAATGTTCTTTCTGCGGCTCAAGCAAGCAAGATACACTAATGCTTATCGCTGGTCTTGATGCACATATTTGTGATAAATGTGTGACGCAGGCCAATCAGATACTGGCAGAAGAACTTAATGTTCGTAAAACCAAATCGACCCAAACCTTTGAAACTCTTCTTAAACCGGTTGAAATAAAAACTCATCTTGATCAATATGTTATTGGACAAGACCAAGCAAAAAAGGTACTTTCTGTAGCGGTTTATAATCATTATAAGCGTTTGAATCAAAAAATAGGTAAAGACGAAGTTGAGATTGAGAAGTCCAATATTATCATGGTTGGCGAAACGGGAACAGGAAAGACACTTCTTGCCAAAACAATAGCCAAAGTATTAAATGTTCCTTTTTCTATATGTGATGCCACTGTTTTAACTGAAGCTGGGTATGTAGGAGAGGACGTGGAAAGTATATTGACCCGCCTACTTCAGGCTGCCGATTATGATGTAACCGCTGCTGAACGAGGTATCGTTTATATTGACGAGGTTGATAAAATAGCTCGCAAGAGTGATAATCCTTCTATTACTCGTGATGTATCAGGTGAGGGAGTGCAACAAGCTCTGCTGAAGATTCTAGAAGGAACTATTGTTAATGTTCCCCCACAGGGTGGAAGGAAACATCCGGATCAGAAGATGATTCCAGTGAACACGAATAATATTCTGTTCATTTGTGGTGGTGCTTTTGACGGAATAGAGAAGAAGATAGCCAACAGGCTTCGTACACAAACCGTTGGTTATAAGGTTGATAAAGATGAATTCAATATCGATCTTAAAAATCTTTATAAATATATTACTCCTCAGGATCTGAAATCCTTCGGACTAATTCCTGAGCTAATTGGCAGGCTACCAGTGATTACTCACCTGAATCCTTTGGATAGGGAAACCCTGTTAAGTATATTAGAAGTACCGAGAAATTCATTAATCAAACAGTATAAAAAACTTTTTGAATATGAAAATGTAAAGCTTGAGTTTGATAAGGAAGTAATGGAATTTATCGTGGACAAGGCCATGGAATTCAAATTAGGAGCAAGGGGATTACGTTCTATCTGTGAGGCGATAATGATTGATGCAATGTATGAAACACCCTCAGGTAAAAGTGGAAACAACTTGTTCATCACACTCGAATATGCTCAAGATAAATTTGAGAAATCTGATCTTAAAAAATTAAAAGTTGCATAAAATATACCCCGGATAGATTCGGGGTTTTTTGTTTGCTTTAAAAATTTATTTATGATGGAAAAGAAACCTAGTAAATCTGAAATAGTCGCTCCTGTGAAAAAGGATAATGAGATTGAAACACCGGTAAAGTCTGGTCTCAAGTTGAAGGATGATATCGTTGCCAATTGGTTACCACGTTATACCGGACGACCGCTTGCTGAGTTTAGCAATTTTATTTTGCTTACAAACTTCTCCAGATACTTGACACTTTTTTCAGAATGGAATGATCATGCACCTATAATGGGACTTGAGAAGCCCATGCAGAGTGTTTCTGCGAACGGTATCACATTAATTAATTTTGGAATGGGCAGTCCAATGGCTGCAACCATGATGGACCTTCTTACTGCTATTAAACCGAAAGCAGTTTTGTTTTTAGGGAAATGCGGAGGCCTCAAGAAAAAAAATAAATTGGGAGATCTTATTCTTCCAATAGCTGCGATCAGGGGAGAGGGTACATCCAATGATTATTTTCCTCCTGAAGTTCCGGCCTTACCTGCCTTTGCTTTGCAAAAGGCAATTTCCACAACAATTCGCGATCATTCATTAGATTACTGGACAGGTACGGTTTATACTACAAATAGAAGGGTATGGGAACATGACAAGAGCTTTAAGAAATATCTTAAAAGTTTACGAGCCATGGCAGTCGATATGGAAACTGCAACAATTTTCACTACAGGTTTTGCCAATAAGATACCTACCGGTGCTTTGTTATTAGTGTCTGATCAACCAATGATCCCCGAAGGCGTAAAAACTGCTGAAAGTGATTCGGTTGTTACTGAGAAATTTGTTGAAAACCATCTGCGAGTAGGAGTTGATTCATTGAAGCAATTGATTAACAATGGTTTAACTGTTAAGCATTTGAAGTTTTAAGAGATTATAACTTGCTGTAATTTATTTTCATATACCTTTAATTCAATATCATTTTCTTCTGTTTTCCCAGAATATCCAATGGCTAAGACTAAAAAAGTGATAGTCTTAAGGTAAATAATTTTGCGATGGTGATTTATTTGTAATATTATTTTGAATTTAACTGCTTTTGGCATTTATTCTGTGTTTTTGGGCTTAAATGATTATTTTTGCATCATGTGGTATAATAATATTCTTGAAACCATTGGGAACACACCTCTGGTTAAATTAAACACGATAACAAAAGATGTCAAGGCTACGGTTTTAGCAAAGATTGAAACTACCAATCCTGGAAACTCCATTAAAGACCGGATGGCCATTAAAATGATTGAAGATGCTGAGCGCGAAGGAAAACTCAAACCTGGAGGAACCATTATCGAGGGAACTTCTGGAAATACAGGAATGGGATTGGCAATGGCAGCAATCGTAAAAGGTTATAAGTGTATTTTCACAACCACTGATAAACAATCAAAGGAAAAGGTTGATGCTTTACGTGCTTTTGGTGCCGAAGTAATTGTTTGTCCAACAAATGTTGATCCCGAAGATCCTCGCTCATATTATTCAGTTTCTTCACGCCTTGAGCGGGAGGTGCCGAATTCATGGAAACCTAATCAATACGATAATCTCTCTAATTCCACGGCTCATTATGAGCAAACAGGTCCTGAAATTTGGAAACAAACTGAAGGAAAAATCACTCATTTGGTTGTCGGTGTTGGAACAGGTGGAACAATTTCCGGCACAGGAAGATACCTTAAAGAACAGAATCCAGCAATTAAGATTTGGGGAATTGATACCTATGGTTCTGTCTTTAAGAAATATAAGGAGACCGGTATTTTCGACAAAAATGAGATTTATCCATACATTACAGAAGGCATAGGTGAAGATTTTTTACCCAAAAATGTTGACTTTGATATAATTGATCGTTTTGAGAAAGTAACCGATAAGGATGCCGCATTAATGACACGTGATATTGCCCGGAAGGAAGGCATATTTGCAGGTAACTCAGCAGGATCCGCGCTTGCCGGTTTAATGCAATTAAAGAATGAGTTGAAGGAAGGTGATGTTGTTGTAATTATATTTCATGATCACGGTTCCAGATACATGGGTAAAATGTATAATGAAGATTGGTTGAGAGAGAGAGGTTTTCTTAAGGATGAAAAGCTTACAGCTAAGTCCATTTTAATTAATCGTGGCAGACAGGAAATTGTAACCATTGATTGTGAACAGTCCGTTTTGCAGGCTATCAATACAATTAAATCGCTTAATATTTCACAGATCCCTGTAACTCAAAAAGGAATGATTGTGGGCAAGATTACAGAGAGTGATATACTGAGCTCTGTTTTGGAGAACCCGGCACTTCGATCAGGTTCTGTAAAGGATATTATGACTTCTTCTTTTCCTTTTGTTGATCTGAATACTTCTATAGATAAAATCACAGCGATTATTAATAAGGAAAATATGGCTGTATTGGTTGAAGGTGAACTCGGTGAAATAGAGATCATTACCCAGTATGATATCATCAATGCGATATCTGCCTGATCAGATTAGTCCACAGACGATTCGGAATAGGCACTCCAAAGAACAATGCCAAATCCCGAAAGCATTAATACATGATATATTAGAAAGCCGAAATCTTTGAAGTATAAGTCAGAGAGAGACGCAAATAAGCAGTAAAAAAAGATTAGAAGTTCAGGTAAGTATTTATTAAACCTCTGCTTTCTTTTGTAGTGATTATTTAAGCTTGATTCACTGAACTTTGGGGTTCTAATAAATGCTGTTTTTTTTCCTGAAATTCCTTGTAGTATAGCCCTAGTATTATGATATGACATGCCCAGTGAAATAACTATTGCGATTGGGAACGCTGTTGAAACTTCTATTAACGCTTTAATTAATTTCTTTTTATCAATCAGAATCGCAGTAAAACAATATAGGAAATTGACTAGCATTACAGCCATAATGAACACATTCCATTTAAAGATTTGATCAAATTCTGTGGATGTATTTTTAATGAACATTACAGGAACACTTAATATTCCACTTATTAAAATAAAAGCATAGATATAATTATTCAGGAGATGAAAGCTTCCGAAAAATTTAACAGATAAGCTAAGCTCAGCTTTCCAAAGTCGACCTAAAAGTTTTTTTGATGTTTCAACCCCACCTTTTGTCCAGCGGAATTGTTGGGAACGTACGGCACTTATCCGATTGGGTAATTCTGCGGGAGTAATTATGTTTGGGCAATAGTTGAATTTCCAGCCCTTAATCTGTGCGCGATAACTTAGATCAAGGTCCTCTGTAAGGGTATCTGTTTGCCAGCCGCCTGCATCGATGATGCACTCTTTTTTCCAGATTCCTGCAGTTCCGTTAAAATTTATAAAATATCCGCCTTTATTTCGTCCTTCTTGGTCGATAATGAAATGACTGTTTAGGCCGGTCTCCTGTGCCCTGGTCAGCAGGGATTGCATAGAATTGAGATGTCCCCATCTAGTTTGAACCATTCCGGTATGCTGATCCACAAAATAGGGCAGTGTATCTATTAAAAAATCAGGATGCGGCATGAAGTCGGCATCAAATATGGCTAAATATTCTCCTGAAGCATTAATTAATCCGTTTTGTAATGCACCTGCTTTGTACCCATCCCTGTTTGATCGGCGGATATGCTTTATGTTGAAACCAAGAGCTTTTAATTCTTCAATCCTTTTAGCAGCAATTTCCGTAGTATCATCAGTGGAATCATCTAGTACCTGAATCTCTAATTTACTTTTTGGGTAATTCAATTTTTCAATGGAATCGAGTAGTCTTAAAATCACAAAACGTTCGTTATAGATAGGTAATTGAACAGTCAATAAGGGTAATTGGATTGTCCTATTAATCGGATTTTCTTTTTTTCTATTAACTAAGAATGTGATTAATAAGGCCAGCTGCCCAATACTGAAAAGTGTTATAAAGAAAAAGGAAAAGAAGTAAAGTATCAAAATACCTTGTTCAAGCATAAATGGTTAAGCCTAAGAAATTTAAATATTTTTAAAAATGGTAAGTAATATTTTATATCCAGCCATAATTGTCCCATTTATCGTACCAGAAACTTTGCTCACGCCGATTCTTTTTCGGTAACTGACCGGAATTTCAGTGAACTTGAGTTTAAGTTTCGCTGCTTTAACCTGCATCTCTACAGTCCAGCCAAAGGTTTTATCCTCCATGTTTATGTGCTGTAGCGCCTTCCAAGTAATTGCCCTAAACGGACCTAGATCGGTAAAATGAGCATCGAAAAATAACTTAATCAATTTGGTGGCTAGCCAGTTGCCGGCCATTTGTTGGAATAGCATAGATCCAGGCTCCCTGTTACCCAGAACTCTGGATCCGATTACGAGGTCGGCACTTGACCTGTGTATAGGGTCAATTAGGATGCTTATCTCTTCTGGAAAATCGGAATAATCACCATCCAAAAATACTACTATGTCGTTTTCTGTTGCAGTGGATTTTAAATATTCTATCCCTTTTAAACAGGCATAGCCGTAACCTTTGCGGTGTTCCGTTAAAACCGTTGCGCCCTCAGCTTCAGCAACCATGGCCGTATCATCTGTTGAACCGTTATTGATAACAATAATTTCTGTTGCCAGATGTTTTGGAATGTCGCGGATAACTTTGCCAATGGAAGTACTTTCATTAAAAGCGGGAATCAGAACGTAGCAGTTTGAGACGTTGATTGAAACATTTAGAAATCTGAAACGAATATTATCTTTTGAAACTGTAGTAAAATAATTTTGGTAAACGATTGATTCTTTTTGAAGTAAATCGCCAAGCAAACTAATTTTCTGATTTTTGTTCAATGAATGAAGCCGGAGGTAAATTACTCCTGATACTGAAATTTTATCTTTTTTAAATATTAATTCGCCGAAATCCCTGTTGCAGATTATTAAAATATGCCCCTTAAATTTATTCGTAAGTTGTAAAACTGAAGGGTCGTCAATTCCGAAATTTTCTTCTCGGATAGAATAAACGGTGTGACCAAAGACCCGCAGCAGATCAATTAAATAAGCTTCTAAACATTCATCCGCTACAAATTTCATTAAAGCGGATATATTTCTTCGTTTTTGAAAATATTAGTAGCAAACCTTAATGCTGCAAGTATTTGTTCTTTCGTAAGATGAGGATAAGCTTCTAAAATATCCTCTACCGTATCTCCTGCGGCTACCATTTCCATTATCCGCTCAACCGTAATCCGAGTTCCTTTAATCACAGGCTTCCCTGTCATTACCTGAGGATTAAGTTCTATAAATTCGGTCAGTTCAGTGTTCATACTCAAATTTACGAAATTACCTGTAAACTTGCAGGGTTTAGAACCCTGTCGTTATATTTTCATTTAAATTCTGTCAGTGTTAGTTTCTTCAGGCCTGATATACTTGTCAAACCTGTCTTCTTCGGCAAGGTTCTCTAGTTTTAAAACTCCCCGCGGACAAACAGATGAACACACACCGCAACCTACACAAGATGCCCGGATGACATGTTCGCCTTTTTGTGCATAGGCTCTGACATCAATTCCCATTTCACAATAAGTTGAACAATTACCGCATGATATGCATTGCCCGCCATTTGTAGAAATTCTGAATTTTGTTTTGAATCTTTGGAATAATCCTAAAACAACAGCCATCGGGCATCCAAATCTGCACCATACTCTTGATCCCATTATTGGATAAAATCCTGTTCCGATAACTCCAGAAAATACCGAGCCTATTAAAAAACCATACTATTGCGAAAATAGGCCCGATACATCACCTAATATAGTCCCACTTTGCCATGAATTGAGCCAAAGCAGGCCTGTAGTGAATACGATGAATACCAGAATCAAGTGCACCATCCAGCGCTCAATCTTCCATGCTTTTAAAGATTTATCTGAATTTTGCCGGTATGGGTCAACTAAAGTTTCGGCTAAGGCACCACAACCGCAAACCCTAGGAGCAGTACCAGCGTTTTCCGAAATTATAGGTTAGGATAGGGGTTGCGATGAATGTCATGACTAAACCCTAAAAAACCATAAATACCCCCAGATTACCAGATTGAATGAGGTAATCAATATCATTTGGGAAAAGGTAAGAATACTTTAAAGGCCAGAAATACGAAAAATAGAATTCCGGCTGGTTTAATTTTAATAGAAATGCCGGTAGCAAGAAGGCAAATCCTAGCTGAAAAAACATTCCGCCAATATAAATTCTCCCTTACAAGCATGGTAACCTTTGTGCTTCTGCTATGCAGCATTTCGGCCATTTCAATACCAATTAATCCTCCGTCAACTAAAACTGCGGATGAAATATTTTTAGTAATTTTCTCCATTTCTTCAAGATCCTGAATGCTGTAAAGACCCTGAACTCCGTTGAGGTTTTCTCCT
>JBDNGV010000574.1:0-3444 GCA_041689125.1 Daejeonella sp. | reverse complement strand
CTCTCCGCCATTAAACAAAATAAACCCTTCCTATTAATATTAGGAGGGGTTTATTCATTCATTAAAGTTTATAGGTAGTAGATTAGGTAGTAGATTTTAGTTTTTAAAATGCAATCAATCCACAACTTTAAATCTAAGGATGATTTTTGATGGCATAGGATTTTATTAAGACATCTTAGTGCCTTACATCATTCCTTCATCAGCAAAGCTCATATAACCTTCTCCTGAAAGTATAATATGATCTATAACCATAATATCCAACAGTCTTCCTCCTTCTTTCAACTTGCTTGTTAATTGCATATCAGCTTCACTAGGGGTTAGGTTTCCACTCGGATGATTATGTGCTAATATAAGGCCTGTTGCACACGCTTTTATAGCTGCTGCAAAGATTACTCGCGGATCTGCTACAGTTCCACACATTCCTCCTGAAGAGACTTCATAGCATCCTATCACTCTGTTAGCTCTGTTAAGTAATAATATCTTGAATTGTTCGATAAAGCCAATAATTCCAAGATTCCAAGTACTTAATAATACTCGATAGGTTTCTGTGGAATTAGTTATTTTAGGCCTCTCAGAAGGTTTAAACTTTTGCTTGTAGACAAGCTCTACTTCCTGTACTGGGAAGCATACTAATTGTTGCTGTTTGTTCATAATTATTTTTTTTAGGTAAGGATAAGTGGATGGTGGTGGTAGGTGGATAGATAAATTAATGGTTCTGACCCTAGAGTGGATCTGATGTTGGTTTAGTTGGATAGTATAGGTTGGAATACCCATCATATTTATATTATATTTATAATATGGCGGAAGATAATTTCACAATTCACATCGATATTATGTGTGATGGAACACAAGCTGAATTATAAGTCATTCCTGGTGAAAATGATTATATGATTTTTTTAGATGATGTTGAGCTTTGTTATGTACACCATGAAATGGTTTCAGATTCCTCATGGGAACAGACGGAAGGAAACT
Source organism: Daejeonella sp. (assembly GCA_041689125.1). Classification (GTDB taxonomy): domain Bacteria; phylum Bacteroidota; class Bacteroidia; order Sphingobacteriales; family Sphingobacteriaceae; genus Daejeonella. The sequence goes on along the minus strand of JBDNGV010000574.1, from coordinate 2,472 downwards.
TACCTCTGGAAGTAATCTCTAACATTGGAAAGGCTATTGAAAAATATTATACCAGATCTGTTGATGAGTAGTAAGTCCCAAGACTGAAGATATTGTTAGAGTGCATGAGGGGGTTTACTTTGCCTCGGAATCGGGTGGTCAGTTTCACCGGAATATCCACTTACGAAGATTAACGATTGGTTCAAACAACAGTGATATCGAAAATATTGACAGTTATAGGTAACCCCCGAAAAATCGCATACAAATGGTACAAGAATACTTTATAATAAATTCTGACAAAAATGAGGCTAAACCTGATTTTTACTGTTTTTCAGACCCAATAGAACTGAGAAATAAAATTGAGCAAGCTCTTCCAAAGGAATATTCTAAATGGGAAGAAATAATCTCGAATGGAGAATATTTTTTTCAATGTTTTTTTAAATCTTCAGAAGCTGACTTAAAAATAGAAATATTAAAGCCACAAGCATTAGAACCTTACATATTCAGACTAGAAGTATTGGGAGGAACCGAACCACTTAGAAAAATTTCCGAACTCTGTAAACTAAACTTTTGGTCAGTTTTTAATACTGAAAATTTGGAATATTTAGACTTAAATAATGCTCCATTTATTTCCGTAACTGAAGCCGATAAGAAGAAACATTATGACGAATATTGGGAAAAATTTAATAAACTTCAAGAGGAACAAGAGCAGGCAAAAATTGACTTAGAAGAAGAACAAGAAAACCGTGGTTATAATGAAAAATCAATTGAGACAAAATTCTATAAAACCCCATTTGGCAAAGTAATATTTGAAGAAATTAGTAATAACAAAGAACTGTTATCATTAAAAAAACTAATTAATTTCCCATATAATGATTTTCAAAAACTCAAAAACGATGTAAAAAATGGTACTTCAAAGGTTTTGTCATTTTATAAATACAAGCTCTTGAAAGGAATAAACAAGGATAATAAAAGTATGTTATACCACGATGTTACGATTTTTATGCCCAATTTAACCCTAATTGTTTCAATAATACTTGCTATATTTTTAAAGCAGTGGGCGTTTTTGCTAATTCTACCTATAAAACTTGTAATTGGTAGGCTAACCACAAATTCCAACGATAAACCCTACCTTAAATATTTAGCATTTATTATATTCATAGCAAGTATATATCTATTTTATCTCGGTTATATAAATATTTCTTTAATTGTATTATTATCAGGAATTCTACTTAGTTCGGTATTAATTGCCCGACATCAATTTAATAGCGCTATGACTAATCTTGCACTAATTAATGAAGAAATTTTTTGTTATTTAATAATTACCGACCACATTTGGTTAAAAACTGAGAACGACCTTTATATCTATAGTGCTGTAAAAAGAGCAAACGATATGATTGAAAGTTGGAAAATTGACGACAAACTCTAAAATGGCTACCTATAACAGCAAATTTGTTCAAAAATGGCTGACAGCGGTTTACGTTAATTCATCAGTTATTTACTTAATTTGGTGCGGTACGACAATGGTTCTGCAAGCAATGCCATTTCTGCACAAATTAGCAAAACGTTATATGCAAAGTTAATCGCTGGTATTAATATATTAGTCTATTGTTTATAACTCTTAAATTTATTACCGTTTCAATTAGCCTAATCAACACCTATAGGCTAGAGATAATTAACTTAATTTTTAAGAAGCGTTAGCTTTATTCTATGACGAATGAGGCTATAGTCCTACGCTTCTTTATTTTAAAGCCTGATAGGGATTGTAGGGATTTAAAAAGTGAACTTATTATATACAATTATTGCCCTTGGAGTAACCTTCACGGTAGTTGGAGGATTAGCCGTATTCATAATGAATGTTATATCTATGGTTTTAGCCCCATTAATTGGTCTTAAAAGAGACTTTACTTTACGATCCGGCAGTGGGATATTTATTTTATCTATCCTTCATGCTTACATATTTTTGTCGTTTATAAGTATTGTTATATTGCTTTGTCACGCATGCACAGTAAATACATTTATTAAAAGTATTCTATGGTTTATAGCGGGTAATATTACAATACTTCTCACTTGGAGTGCTTATTTGCAAGCTAATAATCGGTCAAAAGAAGAACAGGCTAAAAAGTATGAACAGACTCATGTGGTGGGAATTGCAATAAATGCCTTGATTAGTACTATTGGATTTTTTGTGTTAGCGTTTTTCCCATCTTTGATTGGAGAATGGTGGCCTTGGGTAGAATATTTATTTAATAAGTTAGTATAATCTGAAGCATCTTCTTATTGTAAGCTCCCCGGATAATATAGCCATTTATAATACATGTTAATTTTGACTTTTTGGCTACTTTTTAATGGTAGGGCTTTGGAGAAGGTTACAGTGTAGTTTGTATCGGAATACCCATTCACTGTCAATAGTTAATTACTATAGCGTTTTTTGCTATAGAGATTTTAATGGATTTTGGCTTTAAGGGTAAAGTAGTAGATATTACATTGTTT
>JBDNGV010000573.1:0-26745 GCA_041689125.1 Daejeonella sp. | reverse complement strand
TTAATTATGAGCACATTATCAAACCGAATTAACAATTTATCCGAGTCTGCCACGATTAAAATGGCAAAAATGGGCCGGGAATTATCAGCAAAGGGAGTAGACGTTATTAGTCTAAGTTTAGGTGAAACAGACTTTTTCACTCCAGACTTTGTTAAAGTAGCAGCCAAAGAGGCTATTGACAAGAACTTTTCTTACTACACACCGGTTGCGGGCTATCCTGAATTGCGTAAGGAAATTGCTGCAAAACTTAAACGTGAAAATAACTTGGACTATGATTTTGACCAAATTGTAGTCTCAACAGGTGCAAAACAATCGCTTGCCAATGCTATTTTATGTGTAGTAAATCCCGGAGATGAAGTGATCATCCCTACTCCGTATTGGGTATCATACTCCGAGCTAATAAAGCTTGCAGAAGGGGAATCTGTATTTATCCATACCACATTGAAAAGTGATTTCAAAATTACTCCTGAGGAACTAGAAGCTGCAATTACTCCGAAAACAAAATTATTCATGTTTTCTTCACCTAACAACCCTACGGGCAGCGTTTATACCCGTGAAGAGCTGTCTGGTTTAGTAAAGGTTTTCGAAAAATACCCTAATATATTTATTATTTCTGACGAGATATATGAGCATATCAATTTTCTGAATGCTCATGAATCCATTGCTCAATTCCATTCAATTAAAGATCGTGTAATCATCATCAACGGGCTATCAAAAGCATATGCTATGACCGGATGGAGAATTGGTTATTCTGTTAGCAATAAAGAGATTGCAAATGCATGTGACAAACTTCAAAGCCAGATTACTTCAGGCACCTGTTCAATTACCCAAAAGGCAGGTATCGCGGCTTATGCTGGCGGACTTGATACTATTAATGAAATGAGAACTGTTTTCAAAGAACGTCGTGATCTTGTTTATGGTCTATTGAAAGATATCCCGGGTTTAAAAGTTAACCTTCCGGGAGGTGCATTCTACTTCTTCCCTGAGGTTAGTTCATTTTTTGGAAAAACCACACCTGAAGGCGATTTAATAAAAAATGCCGAAGACCTTTCACTTTACTTACTAAATACAGGACATGTGGCTACAGTAAGCGGAGATTCTTTCGGAGATCCAAACTCAATAAGGCTTTCCTATGCAGCGGCAAACGAAAAGCTAATTGAAGCGATGAAACGCATAAAAGCAACTTTAGGCGCATTAAAATAATAATTTGCGGTTAATGCCGGGCTAATCACCCGGTTTATCATTCCATATCCAAATGACAGATATCTTCGAAAAGTTCAACTCATTGAATATTATGATCATTGGAGATGTGATGATGGATAGTTATATCTGGGGAAAGGTTGACCGTATCTCGCCCGAGGCTCCGGTTCCGGTAGTTAAAATAAATAAAAAAGAGAACCGACTTGGAGGAGCAGCAAACGTTGCTTTAAATGTTCAATCTCTTGGTGCCAGCCCTTTCATTTGCGCAATAATTGGGGATGATCAAGCTGGTGAAGAATTTCTGTCTCTGCTTAGTAATCAAAAACTTTCTGATAGCGGGATATTGAAGATTAAAGATCGTGCTACAACCGTTAAAACAAGAATTCTATCACATAATCAGCAAATAGTGCGAGTTGACGAAGAAACTGACAATAATATCACATCAGTAGAAACAGAGTTAATGATTGGAATGATCAAAGAAATTCTGTTAGAACGTAAAATTGATGCTATTATCTTCGAAGATTATGATAAAGGTTTGATTACTGAGAAATTAATTACTGAAACGATAAAACTTGCAAAACATGGTGGTATAATAACAGTAGTAGATCCTAAAAAACGAAACTTCCATTCATACAAAGGTGTAGATCTTTTCAAACCAAATTTAAAGGAATTGGAAGATGGACTTAAAATAAAGATAGATCCTTCAAAAACAGAGCAAGTAGAAAATGCTATAAACAAATTAAAGACACACCTTGGATCAAAAGCAATAATGCTTACTCTCTCGGAAAAAGGTGTTTTTATCAGTTCGGAAAAAGGACAGCGCCATATTCCGGCTCATAAACGTGACATCGCTGATGTATCAGGCGCAGGAGATACTGTAATTGCAACGGCAGCACTATGTCTGGCGGCCGGGCTAGATGAATTTAAAGCCTCTGAAATAGCCAACCTAGCAGGAGGACTCGTTTGCGAACACGTTGGGGTAATACCTATCGATAAGGGCAGATTATTTGAAGAAAGTAAAAAACTGTAAAGAGGAATATTGTCAGTTATCTGTTACCTGCGAAATTCACATATTAAAACGTTTATTTTAATCAATTAACTTACAGTTGACTTAAATCGGTCAAGGCTATTCAGGCATGCACATACAGACAACAGTTAACCGATAACCGATAACCGATAACTCTTAGTCTACTTACTCCTTATCGCTTCCACCGGATCAAGCCTTGAAGCATTGAATGCAGGTATAAACCCGGAGATTAATCCGATAGCAGTTGAAAGGATAATTGTTAGAATAACCTTGCTGATATCAACAATAATATTCAGGTCGAAGAAAGTTTTTGATACGAATGCTAAAATAAAGACAATGATTAGTCCGATAAAGCCTCCCATAAGGCATAGAAGCACGGATTCAATCAGGAATTGAAGCATGATAAAATAATTCTTAGCTCCCAATGATTTCTGAATTCCGATAATATTTGTTCTCTCTTTTACAGAAACAAACATGATATTGGCAATTCCAAATCCGCCTACCAGAATTGAAAACCCCCCGATGAATGCTCCTGCGAAATCAATAATCCCGAAAAGCTGATCCAGCTGGGCAGTCAGTATCGTGGTTTTATTAAGTGAAAAATCATCATCATCAGCTGGTGCAAGTCGGTGTATAGAACGCATTGTTCCTTTCAGTTCATTTTCAAGTTCATTAACTGAAATATTTTCTCTACCCTTGATGGTGATTTGTGGCCCATAGCGTTCATCTTCAACTTTTATTACCCCTTTTGCAAAATTCAAAGGAATGAGAACGGTTTTATCGGCTGAAATACCTAGCATATCTTCACCCTCTTCTGTAAATACTCCGATGATAGTCACTTTCCTTCCGAATACCGTAATAACCTTTCCAATAGGATCCTGATTTGGGAACAGGCCATCAGCTATGGAATAACCAATAATTGCAATTGGTCGGCCACTTTTCGACTCGGCATCAGTAAAATATCTTCCAGTTTCAAAATCAAATTTCCATACCTTATAATAATCATGAGAAGCGGCAGATATCTGTGCACCTTCAATACTGTTATTTCTATATTTAATAGTGCGATTCCCAACACTAACCTCGTAGGAAATTCCTTCAGCATTCATTAAACGTTGGGTCAACTTATCATAATCGCGAAGGCTAGGCTGGGGACGACTGATATACTTCCACCATGGGAAATCGGGTCCACCAACCCAAGGCCATTTCTGAATATAAATAGTGTTGCTTCCCAGTTTTTCAACACTGCTCTGGATATTATTCCTTAGCGTGTCAACCGCAGAAAAAACACCAACAATTGTCATGATACCAATCGTTATTCCTAACAATGATAAAATTGTCCTGAGCTTATTTTGACGAAGTGCTTCGTATGCAAACAGGAAGCTTTCCTTTAAAAGTTTGAGAAATATCATATATCAGTTTAGACCAAATTTAGTTAAAAACGTTACAGGACTGCTATAATTTAGTCAGATAAAATAATTTTGGTGAAATTTCTCCAACTTAAGAATTAAATTTGTAGTTTAATTTTGCTAAATTTGCGCCCTTAAATACATTAAACCATATTATGAAATTATCTCAGTTCAAATTTGATTTACCTGACTCTTTAATCGCCCATAACCCTGTAGAAATCCGTGATGAATCGCGTCTGATGGTCTTAGACAGAAAAACAGGAGCCATTGAACATAAAGTTTTTAAAGATGTTTTAGGGTATTTTGACGAGAAAGATGTGATGATCATAAACAATACCAAGGTATTTCCAGCTCGACTATATGGAAATAAAGAAAAAACTGGTGCCACAATTGAAGTCTTTCTTCTTCGTGAACTAAACCGCGAATTACGTCTTTGGGATGTTTTAGTTGACCCTGCTCGTAAGATCAGAGTAGGAAATAAATTATATTTTGGAGATGATGATCTGTTAGTGGCAGAAGTAGTAGACAACACAACCTCTAGGGGAAGAACTATTCGTTTCTTATTTGATGGTACAGATGAAGAGTTTCGTAGAAATATTGAAATCCTTGGTGAAACACCTCTTCCCAAATACATTAAACGTAAAGCAACTGCTGAAGATAAAGAACGCTATCAGACTATTTTTGCTAAAAATGAGGGCGCAGTTGCAGCTCCTACTGCAGGTTTGCATTTCAGCCGCGAATTGATGAAACGCTTGGAATTGAAAGGGGTTGATTTTGCAGAGATTACGTTGCATATCGGACTTGGAACATTTCGGTCTGTTGAGGTTGAAGATCTGACCAAGCACAAAATGGATTCTGAACAATTCATTATCGCACAAAAAGATGCTGATCTTGTTAACAAGGCTATATTAGAAAAACGTAAAGTATGTGCTGTTGGTACTACTTCAATGCGATCAATAGAATCTGCAGTTTCTGCAGGAAGAGAATTAAAAGCTGCAAACGACTGGACCAGTAAGTTTATTTTCCCACCTTATGAATTCAGTATTGCCAATTGCATGATCACAAACTTTCATACACCAGAATCAACCTTGTTAATGATGATTGCTGCATTCGGTGGTTATGAGCATGTGATGAAGGCCTATGAAGTTGCTGTAAAAGAAAAATACCGCTTCTATAGCTATGGCGATGCAATGTTGATCATCTAAGATTTTCCGAATAAATCTAAGATATATATTCAGTCTGTTGTTGGTTTTAAATTTTGTGTTGGTTTTTTATATATTGAGTTGTGAAATACTTTGCAATCATAGTTGGTGGCGGTTCAGGATCCAGAATGCTTTCTGAAATACCAAAACAATTTTTGTTGCTTAAAGGCCGTCCTGTATTAATGCACACAATTGAAGCCTTTTACAATTCGGAATATAATCCTGAAATTATTGTAGTGCTGAATGTCGATTTTCATTTCTATTGGGAAAATCTCTGTGTACTTCATAATTTTTCCATCCCGCACCTACTCGTAAAAGGCGGAACACATCGTTTTGATTCTGTAAAGAGTGGGATAAAAGCAATAAAACAAAAAGCGATTATTGCTATTCATGATGCTGTAAGGCCACTTTTAAGCCCTCAGCTTATTGATCGTTCATTTCAGGAAGCTGAGCAATCAGGGAATGCTGTCGCAGCAATAAAAAGTAGAGACTCAATAAGGCAACAAAGTGGCAAGAATAGTATTCCACTGAATAGAGAAGAAATATACCTGATACAAACACCTCAAACTTTTAGCTCTGACATTCTAAAAAAAGCCTACAAACAGGAATTTAGAAATGAATTTACAGACGATGCTTCGGTTGCTGAGCGTGCAGGAGTAAGAATTAATCTGATTGAAGGGGAAATCAGAAATTTTAAGATTACCTTCCCTGAAGATATTCGGATAGCCGACCTTTATTTGAATAAAGAATTTTAAGATGTACCCAATCATTTCAGAATGGGCACATCCTTAAATACCAATCATATGGAACTTCCCCTTATTACCCGTAGTAATATGGCAATAATTGCAATTACCAAAAGCACGTGAATAAGATTACCTCCCATTGGTGTAACAAAAGCGCCGAAAATCCAAAGGATTATCAATATAACCGCAATCAGATAAAGTAAATTTCCCATAGTTTTAATTTTTAGTGAATAATTCTTAATCACTAATACCAAAACTATACCATTAGTTAAAACTCAGAATAAAAGAAGGAAATTATACTTTTATCAAATACAAAAAAAGCCCTGAATTACAGGGCTTTTTTTTTAATATTCATCTTCATTAAAGAAGAAATCATCTTTAGTTGGATAATCCGGCCAAATCTCTTCAATATTCTCATAAGGTTCACCATCGTCTTCCAGAGCCTGAAGATTTTCTATAACCTCTACTGGAGCACCTGAACGAATCGCGTAATCAATAAGTTCGTCTTTGGTTGCCGGCCATGGTGCGTCTTCTAAATGAGACGCTAATTCTAATGTCCAATACATATTTCTTGGAATTTGATTTATACTAGTTTTTGCAAAAATATAATAATTTAAATAACAATATCAATTATTTTCCAACATATGATTTATACACGTGGAAGCCATTGATTTTCAGGCACATTGATGTCGAAACACAATTTTCTTGCCAGTACAAAAAGATAATCACTTAGCCTGTTGAGGTATATTATCACCTTTTCATCAACAAAACTCTCAGATTTCAGATGAACAATAATTCGCTCAGCCCTTCTACATACGCATCTTGAAATGTGGCAAAATGAAACTGCCTGGTTTCCACCCGGCAAAATAAAATGCTTCAATTCAGGAAGTACTTCATTCATTGCATCAATCTCCTTCTCTAGTAAAGTGATATCTGATAAATGCAGGTCAGGGATCTTCATCCTTGATTTTTCAGGATCTGAGGCGAGGCATGCGCCAATTGTAAACAATCTGTCCTGAATTTCCTTCAATATGTCCTTATGAGCAGAATTAATATCATGATCTCTGATCATGCCTATATACGAATTAAGCTCATCAACCGTTCCATAACTTTCGATCCTTAGATCATATTTGGGAACACGTGTTCCACCAATAAGCGATGTTAGTCCCTCATCCCCTGTTTTTGTATAAATCTTCATTAAAATTCAAACGTTAATTGAAGGAACAAAGTTAATTACTAAATGGTCACAAGAAAGCTATATTTAGAATTATCCAAGAAAGAATTTCTGAAGCAATAATCAAGAGAAAGAATCTAGAATATACTTGCGACACTCATCGTACAACGTACAACGTATAACATACACCGTATAACATACTACGTACAACGTACAACGTACACCTCCTACCCTATTTTCTCAAAATCTGACCCTTTGCTATTCATATCTTCCAATCGTGGTGACACCGATTTTACATTAGGATTCAAATAATCATTTTCTATTAATCCATCACGCATTCGAACGATTCTATGTGCATGTTGCGCGATATCCTCCTCATGTGTTACAAGTATAATCGTATTTCCCTTTAAATGAATCTCTTCCAATAAGGCCATTATTTCGACGGAGGTCTTAGTATCAAGGTTACCTGTTGGCTCATCTGCAAGAATGATTGATGGGTTGTTAACCAGCGCACGGGCAACTGCCACACGCTGACGCTGTCCACCGGAAAGCTCATTCGGTTTATGATGCACCCTATTACCCAAGCCTACACTTTCTAGGGTCTTTTGAGCACGGTCTTCTCGCTGAGCACGTCCAACACCAGCGTACACTAGAGGTAGGGCTACATTCTCGAGTGAAGATGATCGTGGTAATAAATTAAAGGTTTGGAATACAAAACCAATCTCCTTATTTCTTATCTCAGCAAGTTCGCTGTCGCTCATTTCACTTACCTGATTTCCGTTTAATATATAAGTACCCTTAGTTGGAGTATCCAGACAACCTAAAATATTCATTAAGGTTGATTTACCGGAGCCTGAAGGTCCCATTAGAGCAACGAATTCGCCCTTTTCTATGGTCAGGCTAACAGATTTTAGAGCATGAATAGTTTCTGCGCCGATTACATATTTCCTGCCGATATCTGTGAGGGTAATAAGGGGATCTTTGGCCATGTTTTTCTTTTTAGACTATCGGTATAAAGCATTTGTTACAGCTTTTATTAAATTAGGATTTATTAATCACTTTTGCTACTCTAAAAAAATTTCCATCCTGTTTTGGGGCATTTTTTAAAGCTTCTTCCTTACTGATCTCGTGTTTTACCAGATCTTTTCTGAGAACATTCACTTCATCACTCATATAAACCAATGGATCGACACCTACAGTATCAACCTCATTAAGTTTATCCATGAAGGTTAGAATTTTATTCATATCATCTAATAAGCTCTGCTTTTCATTCTCCTGCACTTCTATTCTCGCAAGATGAGCAACCTTATCAATCATTTCTAGATTTACTTTCATTATTATTTTATTTGCTCAAGATTGATCAAATCCATCTATTTAAACAAGATTTACATCATCAAAGAATCATTAATAATATTAAAAACCCTATTCCTTAATTCCTCTACATCTGCAGTCTCCATCCCCTTGGTTGCAATCGGGGTATGAACACAAATATCGCAAATACCCGGGGTACTTCCATGCTTTTTACCATCATCCCACATTAAGTTCCAGTTATTGCGGATTGTAACAGGCAAAATCGGCACCCCATTTTCAATAGCAAGTTTAAAAGGACCATTTTTGAAAGGCTGTAAAACAGGCGGATAAATTTCGCTAATCATTCCTTCTGGGAAGATCACCAGGTGCTTCCCTTCCTTTAAATTTTGATCGGCCTTTTTAAATGCCCTGAATGCTGACATTTTACTTTCGCGGTTAAGTGGAATATCTATGGTTCTAAAATAAATGCCTGTAATGAAATTTCTTAGCAGTTCTTCTTTCCCCATGAATACATAATTCCGTTTGGCAAGCAGTATAATGGCTGTTATATCAAGATTTGAGGTATGGTTAGCACAGATGATATAATTTTGGGACCAGTCAATTTTTTCTTCAAATGAATAGCGATAAATGAATCCTGAAAATACTGAACTAATATAGCTGAAATACCATCTCAAGGTATTCATTTTATGAAACTTTACCGGACTACGTGAAAAATAGAATATTGCCGGATATAGCGTTGAAAAGATTATTGCAAGCGAGATCTGAAAATAGTAAAGATGGATACTTTTTAACAGTCTTTTCATTACTCAAAAATAGAAAATTCCATTGATGTTTTGAGACTTGACTCAGTTTTGGAGCTACACAAGCTTTTTCAGAAAAAAATCCTTAATTTCGCAAATTATGGAAACTGTTGTCAGTGGTATCCGCAGTACCGGTAAACTGCATTTAGGTAATTTCTATGGCGCTGTAAAAAACTTTGTACAGATGCAGAAGGAATATCATTGCTATTTTTTTATAGCGGATTATCATTCCCTTACTACCCATCCTACACCCGAAAATTTACACGGCAACGTGAAACAGGTACTTATAGAGTATCTCGCAGCGGGAATTGATCCTGAAAAAGCTACCATATATGTACAATCCGATGTTCCTGAAATCGCAGAGTTATACCTCTATCTAAATATGAATGCTTATTTGGGCGAACTAGAAAGAAGCACATCATTTAAAGATAAAGTTCGAGCTCATCCAGATAATGTTAATGCAGGATTATTGACCTATCCGGTACTGATGGCCGCAGATATACTAATCCATAAGGCTACTAAGGTTCCAGTTGGAAAAGACCAAGAACAACATTTAGAAATGTCCAGAACATTCGGAAATCGTTTTAACAGATTATACAAGACTGAGTATTTCCCTGAACCTTTTGCCTTTAATTTTACCGAAAAACTTGTTAAAGTTCCGGGACTTGATGGCAAGGGAAAAATGGGAAAATCTGAAGGTGAAGGTAATGCTGTTTATTTATCTGATGAACCTGAATTGATCCGTAAAAAAGTTATGCGAGCCGTTAGTGACGGTGGGCCAACAGAAGAAAATCAGCAAAAACCTGAGGCCATTCAAAACCTCTTCGACCTCATGAAAATCGTTTCATCTGAAGATACATATGATCATTTCGATTCCTTGTATAATCAATGTGCGATACGATATGGTGATTTTAAAAAGCAGCTTGCGGAGGATATGATCCTTTCTACAGCATCAATTCGAGAGAAAATCAATGAAATTTCCAAGGACGAGACCTATTTAAGGGAAGTTGCCCGTTTCGGAGCTATAAAGGCACGTGAAAGTGCCTCTAAAACGATCAGGGAAGTGCGCAAGATCATTGGATTTAAAAGTTTTTAAATTTATCTTGATTAAAAAAAACAATTTGTATTTTCAGGCACGCTTTGCGACTATCGCTTTGCACTTACCAAAATATCATGCACATAGCTATTGTTGGAAATATTGGAGCAGGTAAAACTACTCTGACAGAATTACTTGCCAAACATTTGAATTATGAAGCCCAGTTTGAAGCTGTTGAGAATAACCCCTATCTAGAAGATTTCTACAGTGATATGAAACGTTGGAGTTTTAATCTCCAGATCTATTTTCTGAATAGCCGTTTTCAGCAAATTCTGGAACTTCAAACCGAAAATCGCAATATTATACAGGATCGTACAATTTATGAGGATGCTTATATATTTGCGGAGAACCTACATGATATGGGTTTAATGACCTCCCGTGATTATGAAAATTACAGGGCGATTTTTGATAATATTACCTCTTTCATTAAACCTCCCGACCTACTTATTTACCTTAGAGCATCTGTGCCTACCTTGGTCAATAATATTCAGCGAAGAGGTAGGGAATATGAAGCAGGTATCCGGCTTGATTACCTCTCAAAACTAAATGAGAAATACAAAAAGTGGATCGACTCCTATACGCAAGGTAAATTATTGATTCTGGATAAAGACAAACTGGATTTTGCTAATAAACCTGAGGATCTTGGTTTTGTTATCAACAGTATAGAGCGGGAAATACACGGATTGTTTTAATCTACCGAAACATTATTTTTTTCTAATGAAGATACTCGGAATCATCCCTGCCCGATATGAATCTAGCCGTTTTCCCGGAAAGCCATTAATTGATATAGCTGGAAAAAGCATGATTCAGCGGATCTATGAACAATGCTTAAAATCATTATCATTAAACAAAGTAATTGTAGCCACTGATGATCAACGTATTGCGGATCATGTAAGCTCCTTTGGTGGTATTGCCGAAATGACATCAAATAGCCACCAGAGCGGTACTGACCGATGTGCTGAAGTCGCAAAAAACTATCCTGAATTTGATATAATGGTTAATATACAGGGTGATGAGCCTATGATTGATCCGGATCAAATTGATCTTTTATGTCAATGTTTCGAATCGCCACAGACTTCTATCGCAACATTGGTGAAGATGATTAGCAGCAATGAGGAACTTTTTAATGAGAATACCCCCAAGGTAATTCTCAACATAAACAAAGAAGCTGTACTTTTTAGTCGAACTACTATTCCTTTTCTTAGAGGCAGGGAAAAAGAGACCTGGTTAAAACATTACACATTTTTCAAGCATATCGGAATTTATGCATTCAGAACAGATACCTTAAAAGATCTTACTAAATTACCCTTGTCTGGCCTCGAAACAGCAGAGGCTCTTGAACAATTGCGCTGGATAGAAAACGGATATCGAATTCAGGCAGCCATTACAGATAAAGAAAGTCAGGCGATAGATACCCCCGAAGACCTGGAAAAAATACTCAAACTGCTAGGTCTCTGAAAATCTGCTCATTTGGTTATAAGTAAATTAGCTTTTGAATTATTTATTTAAATTAATTGCAGTTATAATCAAGGCAAAATATGAAATACCTTACAGCCATCTGTATCATGTTAATCACTCATTCTGCATTTGCACAGCTAGAAAATCGTCTGGATTCAGTAATCAATAGCAGCATTCAGCCTGGTGAACCGGGTATCGCTTTGTATATAGAATCCAATGGAAAGACTATTTATAGCAAAGGCTTTGGTCTTGTTGATACCGAGAAAGAACGTATTAGTTCCAAAACCAATTTCAGACTTGCTTCAATTTCCAAGCAATTTACTGCCATGTGTATTGTACTGCTTGAGAAAGATCAAAAACTCTCATTTGATGACCCTATTTCTAAGTTCTTTCCAGAATTACCATCAGAATTAAGCCAAAAAATCCTTTTACGACATTTGATCACACATTCTTCAGGAATACTTGATTATGAGGAAATTATGGACGATAGCAACAGCAAACAGCTTCTGGATATCGATGTATTAAACATTTTAAAAACACAGAATAAAACCTATTTCGAACCTGGCAGCCAATTTAGATACAGCAATTCTGCATATGCTCTTTTGGCACTTATAGTTGAACGGGTATCCGGTCAATCTTTTCCTGAATTCATGAAAGAAAGAATATTCAGACCCCTCAAAATGACGAATTCAGTCGTTTATGTATCGGATGGAAGAATACTTCATCGGTCGAAGGGTTTTGCTCGGGATAGTGAAAATAAGCTATATGCCAATGATCAGAGTACTACCAGCGCAATAAAAGGCGACGGCGGGGTATATTGCTCATTGAACGACTATAAAAAATGGACTCATGGAATTTGGAACAATAGTCTGGTAGAAATGTCTGCTGTTCTTACGCGACTAAATGTTTCAATAAAGGAAGTAACAGGCAGTTTTTATGGACCAGGCTGGTTTTATTTTGATAAAGGCAGTCCTGCTCTCTTCCACTCCGGAAGCACCTGCGGTTTCAGCACTTATTCCATTAACATTCCAAGCCAGAAAACTTCGATAGTTTATTTTTCGAATATTGCTGGCAATTCTGAGCCATTTAAAAAAATACTTGAAGTATTAAATACAGTAGGAATCCGAAGTCCGGCCGAAGTGTTCAGTTTACACCAATTGACACGATAATAAATCGCTGTAATTAAAAGAGAATAAAATGGATTATACAGTTGATAAAGTATTCGACAAAGTGAAATTCAATGAAAAAGCCTTGGAACACGGGGAATATGAAAATTGCATATTCAGACAATGTATCTTTTCAAACATGATATTGAAGTTGACAGTAGTATTTAAATTGAGAATTGGTTTGAGTTTATAAATGATAAACCATCAAAACTGAATTCCTCTATGTTTTTTACAAACCGAGAACTTTCTTTTAGTTAAACTTGCATTATTAACAAGCGAATAATACAGGTCTTAAAATTAAAATGAACGAGGATTTTTTAAATCATATATTCAAAAAGCAGCAGGATGCAGATGCCGTTCCTTCCAACAAGGAAATTTCAAAATGGGCACTGGAACTTTTCAAACTGCTCTACCCTGAGCAATCCAAACGAACACTAAGTTCTGTTTATGAATTAAAACAGGAATTCCAAAGACTAGAAACCGAACTATGTAATATAATGGAAGCCACAAAAGCTTGTATTCTTTGTGATAATTCCAAAATGGCAAAAGATTTTTTCGCACAGGTACCAGAATTATTCCGGGTACTAAATACGGATATTAAGGCTATTTTTGATGGAGATCCGGCAGCCAAAAGCGAGTTTGAGGTTATCAGAGCCTATCCCGGTTTTTATGCTATCTCTTTTTACAGGCTTGCTCATTCACTGTACAAACTAGGTGTACCTTTATTGCCAAGAATTTTTACCGAATACGCTCATTCAAAAACAGGAATTGATATACATCCAGCCGCGATAATTGGTGAGTACTTTCATATTGATCATGGAACAGGTATTGTTATCGGAGAGACCTGCAAGATTGGAAAACATGTAAAAATGTATCAGGGAGTAACTCTTGGTGCATTAAGTGTACATAAAAGTATGGCTAATACAAAAAGACATCCTACTATTGAAGACCGGGTGGTAGTATATTCGGGTGCAACAATATTGGGGGGTGAAACTATCATTGGTCACGATAGTATAATCGGAGGTAATGTTTGGCTAACTAAAAGTATTCCTTCGGGCTCATCAGTATACAACACTTCTGAAGTAGTTATTTCTAGCGACAAAAGCACTAAACAACAATAAAATGGCAGGCATAATTGATCTGGTGGGAAATACACCACTAGTTGAAATTAAAAAACTGAACCCAAATCCCAAAGTTAAAATCTATGCGAAACTTGAGGGCAATAATCCGGGTGGTAGTGTAAAAGACAGAGCAGCACTAAATATGATCAGGAGTGCAGTGGAGCGCGGAGAAATCAAAAAAGGATCCAGCTTAATCGAAGCCACAAGCGGCAATACCGGTATCGCCCTAGCAATGATTGCAAGATTATATGATCTTGAAATTGAACTTGTTATGCCATCCAATTCGACCCGTGAGCGAACCCTAACCATGGAAGCATTCGGAGCTAAGGTAACTTTGCTCGAAGGAATAGAATTATGCCGTGACTATGCCGAGGAAAAAGCATTAAAAGGGGAGAGTTTTTTATTGAATCAGTTTGCAAACCCCGACAATCCCTTAGCTCACTATAAAAGCACAGGACCCGAACTGTGGAATGATACCGAACAAAAAATAACTCATTTTGTAAGTTCAATGGGTACAACAGGTACAATTATGGGTTGCTCTAGATATCTCAAAGAAAAAAAACCTGAAATCCAAATTATTGGTTGCCAGCCTACTGAAGGCTCCTCAATTCCAGGTATTCGTCGTTGGCCTCTTGAATATTTACCTAAGATTTTTGAGCCCGAACGTGTTGATCGAATCATGGATGTTTCAGAAGCTGAGGCTACAGAAATGGCCAGAAAACTCACCAAAGTAGAAGGAATATTTGCTGGAATGAGTAGTGGTGGAGCCGTATCAGCAGCTATCAGGCTAGCCTCAGAACTGGACGAAGGACTAATCGTTTTTATAGCCTGCGATCGTGGAGACAGATATCTAAGCAGTACTCTATTTGGTTAAACATAGCGACATAAATTATGTCCAAGAAAAATGGGGTATGGCTATTATTGTATGATTCAGGATCCTGTCGGTGCCTGTGTGATGCTAACTGAGTAATTTGCACCCAACATCTATATTAACCAGATTTACGAATATCCCTGATAAGGGGAATTTGAGAATGTTTTTCAATAATCTGATCAATGATCACTTGCGTCATGTCAGGATAATCCACGTTAATTATTCTATTTGATTCGATCCAATTATTGATCACCATATCGAACTTGTCGTCTAAATTTTTTATGACTGGCACTCCCATTTGACTTAATGCCACGGCGTTCAATTGCTGTTCATATTGATTTTTCATAGGAATAACCAACAGCTTCTTCTTCATATACAAAGCTTCTGCAGGTGTTTCAAAACCCGCACCACATAGAACTCCTTCAGAACTTGCCATACTGGTGATAAATCGTTCGTTATGTATGGCTTGAACAGAAACATTCTTAGTCCGAAAGGGCTTATGATTATGTTTGGAAAACACGTCCCAGTTCACGTTTTTAAACTTTGTAAGTTTAGCGATCAAACGAGGATCATCATAAGCGGGTAAATAGACAGTATAATGCCCCTGATTCTGTATTCGTTCGTCTCTAACCTGCCTTCTGATTACAGGGGTGAAAATATTTTCAGCGTATGCTTTAAAATGGAAGCCATACTGTGTAGTATTGGGTGCATAATTTTTCAAGATCAGCTTTCCCACTACATTGGCATTATCTGTTCTGGGAGTTTCACCAGACAGAACCGCAGACTGATGGCTTAAACCAATGCAAGGGATATTTTTTGCATAACATGCCCAAGCAGAAACGGGTTCAAAGTCATTAATTACAAGATCATAATCTTCAACTGGAAGAGAGTTTATCTCTTTAACAAGCTTTGTGATATTCGATTTTACAAATGTTTTCCAGATATCAACCCCTCCCGACTTGCCAAAAATAAAACTCAATCCGCGCATTTTATGTTCAAGCTGATAAGGTAGAATAAGATCACCTTGAATACCACTCACCAGAATCTTGACCTCGCCATGTTTCATGAGACATGGAATTACATCCATCGCCCTGCTCAAATGCCCGTTTCCTGTGCCCTGAATAGCATACAGTATCTTCATTGATATTTAATTTACTGCATCTAAATTGCGAAAAAACAATGAGAAAGCCGATGTACACTTTAATAATTGGGAAATCTTCAGAAAAGGACAAGCATTTGAAATTGATGCTATGCAGTCATTTAAAGTTTGTACTACCATTCAGACTTCTTATTTATGTAAATACAAATAGTTTGTATTCAATTATAGGAAATAAAAAAAGCCGCCAATTTAATGAGCAGCTTTTTTGTTTTCATAGGCTTGTAAGAATAGTATTAATGCCAGATTATAAAATCAGTATCAATATTAAAAGAATAATAATAATAGCTCCAACAGAAAGAAAAACACCGCCATTCATAGCTTTGGCTTCTTTTTTCATCTCAAGCAATTCGTTACGTAATGCCTTACGCTCCATACGGCTTAGATCAGATCTGTCCATGTTTTTAATTTCTTCAACTCTACGGGTGATTTCACCAGCACGGGCAATCTGAGTTTCAGTCATTGAAGGCTTTGAATTGACATCATTTGCCATAACTGAACTTGAAGCTAAAAGGATCGCAGTTAATAAAAGATAAATTTGCTTTTTCATTTTGTTTGGTTTAAGTTCTTTTTTTAAATAATTAAAATCTTTAAAATGTATCTATTTTAAGACATTAACCCAAACGCAATTATTATTCCATAATCTTTACACTCATTTAAAAGGTAAAATGAGTTAAACTTAGAACTATACTGTCTATAAATCAGGAATCATTGTACTTAAATTCGCCTTAATGTCTCTCACTTTATGAGGAAAACGGAGAGCTGCATTCAAAATCATATTACGTATATAATCATTTGCAGGGTAGGGCGTTAAATGCGATTTCAATAAACTGACATCAGCATGAATCAAATCTGAAGAAACATAGCCCATTCCAAAAAATTGCCCATTTTCTATCAACAAACAACTTTTTTCTTCAAAGTTTCGACCTTCATCAATCAGCAAAAAGCCCGGCAGTACCGAACTTAGACTGTTTAATGCCGTAATCACCCGCTCATTGTACAATTCAAAAGGTTCAATTTGTTCACATGCCCCTTTACAGGATTCCTCTCCAATAGGAGTACAGGGATCAGAATTTCGCTGCACAAAACATAGTTTCGGACAAAGGTTAAATTCTGAAATCAGACTTTTGATCAGATTATATCCTTCAAGTATTTCATTAAAAGTATAGTACGGTTTTGAGAACTTTTTCTTTCTATCAATTATCAAACGTATATAACCATTCTGATCTTCAAATGAATACAAAGCAAATACATAATCAAACCTTTTTAATGATCGATTATAAGCTGGCCACAGACGTTTAATCTCAACTGCTTCAAGAATCAATGACATCAGCTCTGTACCGCATTCCTGAAAGGTGATATGATGAATTTCTCTCAAAAAATCTTGCTTTTGTCTTCCTGGTTTATTATTTGTAAAGTGACTTACTACTCTTTTTCGGATATTTTTTGCCTTCCCTACGTAAATCACTTTCAACTTTGAGTTATGGAAATAATATATTCCAGACACTGAAGGAAGTTTATCCATATCCTCCTTCGGAAGATGTGGAGGCAAAGATTGTTCTCTAGATCTTAGATTCAAAGTTTTGCCGATATGCCCTTCCATGTCCTGCTCGATAAGCATTGAAAAAAGTTTTGCAGTTGCCATAGCATCACCAAATGCACGATGCCTTTCCTCAATTTCAATTCCAACCTCTTGACACAACCTCCCCAAGCTATACGAAGCAAGTCCGGGAATGATTTTTCGGCTTAGACGAACCGTACATAGTTTTTTTGTTTGCAAACAAAAACCGGCAGCTGCCAAATGAAAATGAAGAAATGAAAAATCGAAATTGACATTGTGTGCTACAAAGACTTTATCATGCAAGAGTTCATAAATTCGATGGGCAACTTCCCGAAATTTCGGAGCGGTACTAACCATTTCATCATCTATTCCGGTTAGCGCCTGAACATAAATTGGGATTGGTTGTAAAGGATTGATTAAGGTTTTAAATTGCTCAATAACCTGATAGCCATCATGTACTAATATTGCAACTTCAGTGATTCCATTGGCACTTGCGTGACCTCCAGTGGTTTCAATATCTACTATAGCATACATTCTTCTAGGGCTCTCAATTCTTCAAAGATACAATAAATTAGAATACTAACAATATTAGTATTCCGGCTGATTATATTTTTGTTATTGCTAGCGATGATGAAAACATTAACCGCAGGAAAAAGAATCCCTTTTGTTTGATGTTTGTTTTCGTTATATCGGGTTCAATTTATTTAAAGCAGATAATCACCTCTATTTTTTGATGGGCTTAAGCAAATATTCAAGCCCGTTAAGCTTGATTTCATACATCGTCGCCAAAAGGACACCAATTTTACCTGCCGGAAATCCATTATTCTCATACCATACTAGGTAATACTCTGGCAAGTCGCAAATAAGCCTTCCCTTGTATTTACCATATGGCATGGCTATACTAACCAAATCTTTAAGAATTTGAGGATTCATTTCAGAGATTTTTAGGTGCTTTACTTTTATAAATAAACTGAAGGTAGAGATAGGCAAACAAGGTCATTATTGCCACCACATAGAATATTATGGGTATCATTTTGACATCTGTAACATATAAACTACCGGCAAAAAAAGCACCTAGACCAATACCCGCTTCAAGTGCAATATACATCGTTGCAACAGCTTTCCCACGATGATCGGGATGACTTAGGTCAATGATCCATGCAGTAAGTGCCGGAGATAACATTCCGGTTGCTATGCCATAAACGGCAGATCCCATCATAAGGCTGATAGGTGAATTAGCAAACCCAATCAACACTAGAGATATCACAAGAATGATCAGCGATAATTTGATTATCCGAACTCTGCCTATACGATCAGACAGCTTTCCGGATATGAAGCGAATTAACAAAGAAGAAATAGTAAAAACCATAAAGAAAAGTCCTTTGTTAGAAACACCAAGAAATTCTCCCCAATCCGAAATAACTGTAAGAATAATCCCATAACTCAGGTAAGCAAGAAAGGTAATAAAAGCTGCAACTAAAACCCTGACTTCAATAAGCTCTGAACGGTTTATCTTCATCATAGAAAACCGGAAAGGTTCCTTATTATCTAAGGTTTCCTGCATATTCATCAAGATTACAATCGACAGAAGTGCAAAAACTGAAGAACAATAAAACATAGCATTGATGGAGAACATTTCAGTCAATTCACTGCCAATTGCCGGACCAATTGCAAGTCCGGTACTAAAACATAGGCCATGAATTCCCATGGCCTCTCCCCAACGGTTGCCCGGAACTATATCTGCAACGTATGCTGCTGTTGCAGTTGGCTTAAAACCTGTAGAAAATCCATGGAATAACCTTAGCCACAAGAAGCCAGCAACGCTTGTCAATATTGGATACAATAATCCGCAAACAACGCAAACAAAAGAGCCGATAACCATAACAGGCACGCGGCCAATCTTATCAGTCAGTTTCCCGCTAAATGGCCTCGATATGCCTGCAGATAGCGTAAATAATGCAATAATATATCCTTTGTACTCTGCACCCCCCAAGCTTGTAAGATAGGCTGGCATTTCCGGAATCAACATATTGAAACTGGCTGAAAACAAGAAAGAGCTCAGGCATAAAAGTGCAAACTGAAGAGAATAAATAGGATGTTTTTTACCAGACATAGTTTAGGAACTGCGTGGCTAAAGTAATAAGAATTTCAGGTAAAAAGTTGAAATAAAAAGGCTTAGGAATAGAACAATTAATCAGAAAAATAGTCAAGTTTCCATCTATTGTTAATAGTTTTGCCGGGCTAATAATTCCATCCATGCGGTTTATAAAATTGATTTCCTTTTTAGTTTTGATGATTTGCCTACAATCTGTCTTTGGGCAGAGTAGTTCAGTGCTTAAAAAACGAAAGGAAGTGATTAGCCAAGAGATTGAAGAATTAAAAAGGAGCCGTGGTAAAATTGATAAAAACAAGAAAATATCCCTTAACCAGATCAATCTCCTGAATTCACAAATCAGATTAAGGGAAGATAAAATCCGGACAATCAACACAGAAATTAAAATGCTGGATACAAAAATTATAAGCAATACCACCGAAGTAAATACGCTACAAACAAATTTGAACAAACTGAAGTCACAATATTCAAAAATGATTGTGTTTGCATTCAAAAATCAAGGGGCTTACAATAAACTGATGTTCATATTTGCATCTCATAATTTTAATCAGGCCTATATGCGACTTCGGTATATTCAGCAGGTAGGTACCTTCCGTAAAGGACAGGCAAGAGAGATCATTAGCACTCAGCTAAATCTAAAAAAACAAATTAATGAACTTGACTTGAACAAAAAGGAAAAAACCAATTTACTATTAGACCAGATTGTTGAAAAGCAAACACTTGGAAAAGATAAAGATCAGCAGTCCAAAATATTAGTTGGATTATCCAATAAACAAAAAGAACTTCAGCAGCAACTCTCCAAGAAACAAAAGGAGGCGAATGCATTGAATAAGGCTATCCAACATGCAGTTAGAAAAGAAATTTTAGCTGAGCAACGCAAAGAAGTTGAACGCCGGAGACAGGCTTCTCTTGCAAGCTCAAAAGCGAAAACCAATATCGAAAATTCCAAACCTGCTAAAGCTATTGAGAGCGGTTCAGCTATTTTAGCTTCAAGTCCGGAAGATGCAAAACTCTCTTCATCCTTTTTGGGTAGCCGTGGTCGTATGCAAAAACCTGCTCAGGGAATTATAACCCAAGGTTTTGGGCAGCAAAAATTTAATAATGTTACCATTTTCAATCCTGGAATTAATATTAAAACAGCCGTAGGAGCTAGTGTTTACACAGTTTATGCAGGAAAAGTGAGTAAAGTGATTTATCTGGTCAATTCATATACGGTTATCATACGGCATGGAGAATATTTTTCTATTTATTCTAAGCTTAAGAATCCAAGTGTTACTGCCGGCCAGGAGGTTATGGCTAGACAGATCATTGGTACAGTAGCTACAGATCCAACTGAGGGCTTAACCGAAATTCAATTCCAGATCTGGAAAGGTGGCACTCCTGTAAATCCATCTGGATGGATATCACAATAAAATAACCCATCAGTTTTCTATTGTAATTTGATTTTAAAACTTTAAAAGAGAACTTTAAATAAGTAAAATTCAATATTTCGAATAGTGCTAATAATATTATATTAATTTAATGTTAATATTATATTATGTAAACTTGCAACCTTGAAAAAATAAAGATTCATGGCTGAACAAAGAGCTATTGTTAGTGTATGGAAAGATAACTGGCAATCACCTGATTACAGAAAGAAATGTATTACCGGATTGATCTTCGTATCGTTTATATTACTTGCTTTGCCATTCTTTTATCAGGCAATTGAGCAAAGAAATGGGATCAATTTCAATGATTATTTACTTACGTGGCTTCCAGCCTATGACCTTTCTCTTTTTATTTTCATCACGATTTGGTCGATGACCATATTGACATTTAGCCGTTTCAAGCAAGATCCAAGCTTTTTTTTAACTTTTCTATGGGGTTTTATACTGATCAATCTTTCGCGCTTTGTTTCCATCGGACTCATTCCACTAAATGCTCCTGCAGAGCTTATTCCTATTCATGATCCGATTAGCAATCAGTTCTATGGGCCGAAATTTATCACCAAAGATCTGTTTTTCTCGGGGCACACCGCCGCAATGTTTTTAATGTTTTTATGCCTAAAGAAGAGGACTGATAAAATTCTTGCATTTGCAGCAACAATTTTTATTGGAATAGCAGTACTGATACAGCATGTACACTATACAATGGATGTGGTAATGGCACCAGTACTTACTTATTTCATTTGGATTGGCTCAAAGAAAATTGTGGAATCTTAATTTTTACTGATCGATTTTCAATTCCCTATTCCCTCTTTTCGTCAAACAGGAAAATTCTTATCAATCATTAACTGGATTAATCCATCCACCAAACCTACTCTTGGAACGAATATTTGCTTAACTCCACCCCATTTCATCACTGTCAGATAAATCTCGGAAGCCGGAATAATAACATCTGCCCGATCCTGATTCAATCCAAGTACATTAATCCGATCTTTTAGGGAAAATGAATTGAGATAAGAATATAATTCTCTAAGTTTTGTGAAAGTTAATGGGGAACCATCCTTTCCCTCTGCCATTCTAAAAAGTTTATTAATATTTCCCCCGGTACCGATACCCGAAAGATTTTTGTGAGATTGGGCCATATTCTTTACCCAATCCTTCATTTCAGACCACGTTTCATCTTTATCTTGGTTGTCAAGAATCCTAATACCGCCAAGATTGAATGAACGGGAAGAAATTAATTCTCCATCACTAAAAACTGATAGTTCAGTACTTCCGCCACCGACATCGATGTACAAATAATTCTTCTTACGTTCAAGGCTTTGTTCAATATGACTTGCATAAATTATATTAGCTTCTCTCTGCCCTTCTACTATTTCGAGGTCTATTCCTGCTTCAACTTTAATTTTTGCAACAATTGAAACTCCATTTATTGACTCACGCATTGCTGATGTTGCACATGCCATATAATCACTAACCTTATAAACGTCCATCAAATTCCGAAAGGCGACCATGGTTTTGATCAGATCAATTGTTTTATTTGGGGATATTAACTTATCCAGAAAGGCGTCGTCACCAAGGCGCAATGGCACTCGGATAAGTGTATTCTTTTTAAAAGAAACAGTCTTGTTATTTTGTATAATATCAGCAATCAACAATCTTACGGCATTTGAACCGATATCTATGGCAGCGTATCTCAAGGAATTATTTTTTATATTTTAAATAGGTATATATGTCAGTCTGAGCACGGCTAGGAATCTTTGTTCCAGTCTTCCGATAGCGATTACTATTTAACTCATTAATTTCTCTAGCCTTTGTATTATCCTTCAGTTGAATGTTAATAATATCCAGAATCTCAGATTTAATATCTTCATCCAGTATAGGGAACCCTACTTCTACTCGATGGTCTAGATTTCTAGCCATCATATCGGCAGAAGAAAGATAAACAATTTCTTTCCCGGTATCTCCGAATATCCAAACCCGAGCATGCTCAAGATAACGATCTATTATACTTATCACCTCAATATTTTCGCTAAATTCTGTAATGCCAGGAACTAAACAACACATACCGCGAATGATTAGTTTTACTTTAACACCTGCATTACTAGCTTCATATAGTTTTTCAATAATATCTAAATCGGTTAAACTGTTCATTTTAAGTATTATTCTACCATTTTTGCCGGATTTAGCATTTTTTATCTCTTTATTAATAAGCCCATTTAGTTTCTGCCTGCTTTCTAGAGGGGAAACAATCAATTGCTTATAGCCACTGTAAAAAATCTGCTTTTGAAGACCATCAAAAAATGTTACAAGTTCAGATGTAATCAAAGGATTTGAAGTAAAGAGACTATGATCACAATAGAGCTTTGCTGTCTTTTCATTAAAATTTCCTGTAGCAAGATTTGCATAATATTCTGCTTTTCCTTTTTCAATCCGCTTTATCAAACAAATTTTCGAATGAACTTTATATTCGGGCATCCCATAATTAACCATAACTCCCTCTTCTTCAAGCCTGTTCGTCCAGTAAATATTAGCTTGCTCGTCAAACCTTGCTTTGAGTTCAAGCATGCAGCTCACTTTTTTACCATTTTTTGCAGCATTGATAAGCGCATGAATAATTCTGGAATTTTCAGCCAAACGATACAAGGTAATTTTGATCTCGCGAACCTTTGGATCAATAGCAGCTTCTCGAAGGAAATGAATAATATAGTCAAAAGACTGATATGGCAAATTGATCAGATAATCTTTCTTGGATATCTGAGCGAAGATGCTGCTTACACTTGAAAGCTCATTTACTGGCAGTGGCACCAATTTAGGGTACTCTAAATCAGGACTACCGACATTCGGGAAATTGATAAAATCCTTAAAATTATGATATCGATTTCCAGGAATAAGCCCATCGGCTGTTAAGTCTAATTCAGCTACCAAATAAGTGAGCATATCCAGAGGCATATCAGTATCATACAATAAACGCATTGGCTTTCCCTTTCCTCTTTTTAATAGGCTTTTTGAAAGGGCATCAATGAATTTTTCACTAACATGAATATCAAGATCCAATTCCGCATCCCTTGTTAGCTGTACAGAATATGCCTCCATACTGTCATATTCAAAAATGAAGAAAATATCATCCAGACAATATCTTACAACATCATCAATCAATGTTATGAACTTAAGATTATTAGTTTCCGGAAGTGCGATAAAACGGCTTGAAACATCAGCAGGAATCTCAATGAGTGCAAATCTGCTTTTTTCTTTATTTTTTGCATGCAAAAGCCTTACAAAAAGATATATGGCCCGATCCTTTAGTTCTGGAAATGGTTCATTTTTATTAATCATAACCGGAACCAATGTTGATAGAATCTTTTCCCTGAAAAATTCTCTAACAAATGAACCACGTGTAACATTTAACTGAGTTTCATTAATTAAAAAAATCTTTTCACGCTCCAACTCCTTAACTATCACATCTTCATATAAATGATTGAATTTGCGTTCTTGTTTGACAACGATGTTCTTGATTTGATTTAGAATTTTTCGTGGACTAAAACCCAATATAGCTTTTGATCTGGTATTTAAGTTAGAAAGCCTACTCAGTGTAGCAACCCTTACCCTGTAGAACTCATCCAGATTTGAAGAAAAAATGGCCAAAAATCGGATTCGTTCAACCAATGGCACCGACTTGTCAGCGGCCTCCTGCAGTACACGGTCATTGAAATATAACCAACTGACCTCACGATTTATTAGGGGAATATTCTTAGGCATTGGATAAAATAAACAATCCCGCACCTATGATCGGGACTGTAAAATTGAGAAATTAATTTTAATAAAACATTAATATCACGTTAAGTGTTAAACGTGATTTGTGTTCATTTATATTGTATCAGTTGAAGGAGGTATTACAGACTCCACTGGTTTAGCTGTAGCTAGTTTAGCTTTAGCTGGTTTAGCAGCTGGTTTTCTAGTTCTTGTTGGAGTTTTCTTAGCTTTAATACTAGCATCTTTGCTTGCAGCGGGTTTATTGACAACCGCTTTAGCCGCGATTGATTTTAGAGCTGATGAAGGAGCAGAACTCTTTTGTACTCTTACTCTTGGTTTTACTGCAGCAGACTTCGAAGAGCTTGTACCGGCAGTTACAAGTCTGGGTAATTTTTCTTTCACAGCAGCCTTACTAACTCTGGCAACCACTTTTTTTGCTTTCTTAACTGCAGAAACTGCAGATTTGCCCGCCGAAGCACCCGCCTTACTGATAGTTTTTGGCTTCTTAGTTTTGGATTTACTTTCCAATTTATCCTCAACCGCATTTTTAACATCATTGTACTTTCCGGCAATCTTTTTGGCTAAAGCCTTACTTGTTTTTTTAATTTCCTTTGAGAATTTCTTTGCATCATGTCCCAGACTCTTCATTGCTTCAATGAACTTTTCAGAGATAGTTGATTCTAATTCCTTTTTAACAACTCGCTTTGTTTGCTTTTTTACAACCTTTCCGGATGTTTTTTCTTTATTTGCTTTCATTTTTTTTCTATTAGAGAAATGTGATCTTTAAATGCAATATTTAAAGATATTAACAAAATTTGATTAACCATACAATAATAATTATGCCAACATTTGACATCGTAAGTAAGATCGACGGACAGACCCTCGATAATGCAATTAATACAGCCAAAAAAGAAATACTTAATCGCTATGATTTTAACGATTCTAAAAGTAGCGTAGAACTCGACAAAAAAACAAACGAGATCACCATTATCACTGAAAATGATATGCGTTTGAAAGCGATCCAAGATGCGATTATATCTAAGATGGTTAAACATAATCTTGATCCTGGTAGCATGGATCTTGGCAAGGAACAATATGCATCAGGCAATATGCTCCGAAAAGAGATTAAAATTAAGGAAGGAATCGATAAGGAAGCTGCCAAAAAAATTGTTAAAAAAATAAAAGATAGCGGACTAAAAGTCCAGGCCTCTATCATGGATGACCAGGTTAGAGTACAGGCCAAGAAAATAGATGATTTACAAGCTGTAATTGCCCTATGCCGGAGCGATGATTTTGGACAGCCATTGCAGTATATTAATATGAGAAACTAGATTGAATTGACAGTTGACAATGGAGAGTCATTAGTGTCCGGAGAAAATTTAATTTTTGGCTTTACAAATAATATTACTAGCTCGTCATTTTTCTTTTTACGTTTTTCGCTTTTTTATATTTTTTCTTTTGTGCTCAAACTTCCCTTCGGGAGGTTCCTGCAGCAGAAAAGAAACATGCCGAGGAGGAACGACGAGACCATGAGCACCTTAAAAAAACAATAAATCAAAAGCGAATACATTCCGCCACTGTCCCGCACGTGCGGGAATGCTATTAAAGTCATCACTAAGGCTTGGTCAATGCGTACCGCACCATCCGCCTTGGGCGGAGGAAAAAAGGTTAACTGAGATGTATTACTTAGGCCAAAGGATATGATCATTCCTATGGGTCTGGGTATACATATTGTAATATTAATGGCAGGGAAAACATCTTAGAACTGAGAATATCTTATTCAAACATACAGCTAGGGTTTATTTTTTAATTGAAACTTCAAAACGTATGATGGAGAGTATAAATATATATTTTATTCGCTGTTTTATTTTCCACTGATAAAAATGATTAATTAATATTGAAATCTGTCTTTTACTAAATGATGGGCAATAATTACCCTTCATCAGCTGATAATTATTAATGATCAGGTGTTTATTTAAGCACTATCCCAAAACCATTCATATCAGATAAACGGTTCCGAAGGACGATTCAATACCAAGTGCCGGTAAAATCAAAAAAAAGATGCATTGTCTTTCAAATAGCACTTTCGAGCATTAGATTTTGGGATCATACCCGGAATGCTTTCATAACCTGATATCCCCAAAAAGCAGCGATCGTTTTTTT
>JBDNGV010000572.1:0-7421 GCA_041689125.1 Daejeonella sp. | reverse complement strand
TGATAATCAATCTATTTTAACTTTACCTGATGTAATTTTAATTGAAGCTGATACTGAAGGTGAATGCTTTAGGTTTATTCAGAAGATTAAGAAGAACATACTTTATCGTGAATTGATCATTGTTTTAATAGCGCCTGAAAAAGATAAGGCCTTAAAATAAAGTGCTTTAAAATTAAAAGTGCACGACTTTTATAGTATGCCATTTACGGTAGTGCATCTGATTGAAAGACTCCACTTTCTCGTTAAATTCAAGCTGATAAAACCACAGCTTTCTGTTCTGGAGAAGTCCGATGTTATCTACAAATTACCTAAGATAAAACGTATTTTTGTTGTCAATTTTTCCTCAATATGTCTAATTATTTTATCTCCAGTTTTAATTTTGACTGCCATATCAATACGTTTAGACTCAAAAGGAGGAATTATTTATAAGAGTAAAAGAGTAGGTACAGGTTACAACATATTTGATTTCTACAAATTCAGATCTATGCGGGTGGGAGCCGACAGCCAATTGGAAAAATTATCTGAACTAAATCTCTACAAAAACGTTCAAGACCCGAATGAAGAAAGTGACGATTCTGAAAATCGAGTAGCATTTGTAAAATTAGCTCGAGATCCAAGAATAACCCGTTTTGGATCATTCATTAGAAAAACAAGTATCGATGAATTGCCTCAACTTTTTAATGTTTTAAAAGGAGATATGTCGCTAGTTGGGAACAGGCCATTGCCACTTTATGAAGCTGAGACATTGACATCGAATGACTGATCACAGCGATTTGTGGGGCCAGCAGGGCTTACCTGTCTGTGGCAAATAAAAAGTAGAGGAAAAAGAGATATTTCTGAACGGGAACGAAAAAAATTTGATAGCTTTTAGGCGTCAAATTATTTATTCTGGTTCGATTTTTAAATCTTAATGAAGTCATTGCTTAAATCTCGATTATTCAACTAAGCTTTACTGTTTAAGCTCCCTCCTCCATATCTCATAAATAGGTGCACCATTAGAACTCAGTCCTGAATGATGCCAGTTCCCGTCAACTAATTTACCATCAAAAGAAAGTGAAGCACCCACTCTGCTATTATCGCGAGAGAAAAATTCGATATTCTCGGTATACTTTCCATTCACAAAGGTATAGGAGCCTCCTCCTGTACCAAAAAACTCATTAGTTTCAACATTGATCGCTGCCCATTGGAATTTCGTTCCGCTTAGAACTTTTAGAGTTTTGCGTGCTCTCGGCGGACTCGTAACTATCTTACCATCAGTTTTACGCCCCGACATTCGCCAAGTTCCCGCAATTTCACCTTCGCCCTTGTCGAGTAAATCCCAAATATCCTTTTTACCACTAATATCACTACTTAACTTCTTCTTGTTGTTTACAAAAAAACTACAGGTTATCGACTGTCCTATCTGGTCCTTACCAAGGGTGTTAAATTCAATTTTAGTTACCAAATTCTTGCCGGAAAAGGTATAGGTTCCTCCCCTACTTTGAATGAGTTGCTTATTCACCCTGTCAAAAATAGTATGCATAAAATATCCGTCAGATAACAATAGAACCTGTTCTAAAGTACTCTGCTGGGTTCTCCAGGCACCATTAGAAGAAGAATAATCAGAAACAATACCTGATGTAAAACTGCACACCAGAAGCAACAGTCCGACGAATAAAAATTTAATTGTCTTTAGCATGATAGTTAGATTTTACACTAAAAATAATCAAAATATTGGGATGAAGTACTTCTTTATTTTCGAAGGAAGAATGAAGAGAAATCTCATCATCAATGCTAATACCTTAAAGTAAAAAATTTACTACTTATGGGATATTATTTTCTAACAAAAACAAGTAGATTCGATCGTCGAAACGGATTCTAAAATTACATCAGGCTCTCAACAGACCTCCAGATAATCCGGAGGCTTGAAATAATCACGATTACTCCAACTCCAATAAACATCTTTTTGAGCGGTAGTTTACCGGCAAACCTTGCGGCAATTGGCGCTGCCACTACGCCCCCTATGATCAATCCTAGAATGGTCTGCCAGTGGCTTACTCCCAAAATAACAAAGAAAGTGAGCGCGCTTGCCATGGTTACAAAGAACTCAGTTAAACTAACCGAACCGATAACATATTTTGGGGTCCGTCCCTTTGAAATAAGCGTACTAGTGACCAGCGGCCCCCAGCCTCCTCCCCCGAAAGAATCAAGAAATCCTCCTGCACCTGCGAGCCATCCTGCACGTTTAACTTTTTGTACTTTTTGTTTTTCTTTGAACGCATTGGTCAATATTCTGATACCCAGAATCATCGTATACACTGAGATCACAGGCCGGATAATCTTTCCATAATTCTCCCCAACATAAGCTAGAAATACTGCCCCGATAATTGCCCCTAAAACTCCCGGAATCAGGA
Source organism: Daejeonella sp. (assembly GCA_041689125.1). Taxonomy (GTDB): domain Bacteria; phylum Bacteroidota; class Bacteroidia; order Sphingobacteriales; family Sphingobacteriaceae; genus Daejeonella. Next base: position 5,028 of record JBDNGV010000572.1, on the reverse strand, counting down.
GCGTTTTAAACAGTTTCATATTCACATTACCAAAACGATAATGACTAAAACCCGAAGCTCCGCTTGAAAACATCTCTGCCGTATGTATACTCCCCGAGATCACCGCGGGGTTCATACCGCCTGATAATAAGAGCGTTGTAGATACCACTCCATAACCCATACCCAAAGCACCATCAACCATCTGGGCTAAAAAGCCTACAAGTAACATCCATAAAAACTTTTCATCAATTTGTGCAGACAATTCTTTACCTAAATCGATAAAAGCAGGATAAGAAACATATGAATAGACTGCATAGACAACAAAGAGTATCGCCAGACTCAATAAGGATAAATAGGCAATCCCCTTCCACCGTTTTTCTTGGGAAAATCCCCTTACTTTTACGTCATTCACTTTAATTCCTTTTATGATCTAGTGTTAATGTTGAACTTATTAATTCTTTACAAAATCTAATTTAATATAAAGTCTATGGATATAGTAGACAATTATAAACCAATTTTTCTTTTAGACCTAATTTATTTGCATTATTTCGAATAAACTGCCTATTGCAACAGATCTCTCCTCGCACAAAAATCTCCATAAATTAAAATATACTTCGCTCATCGAGATGACGCACAATGGAAAGCAGGGTTCCAATTTGCTAATTTGCTAATTTGCTAATTTGCTAATTTGCTAATTCCCTCATTTGCTAATTAAACCCCCATTCCATCCGAAGCACTTCCCTCATTAACAAATCGGCAAATAGACAAATCGACAAATTTTCAAATCATTTTTCATTTTACTAAAAATTTTAGTATAAATTTGTTTCCCCGCAAATAAATTATGTCAAAAGACACGCACATTATTCATATCGATCAGGATGCATTTTTTGTATCTGTAGAACTCCTGAAGAACTCTTCCCTGATCGGAAAACCAGTGATCATCGGAGGTAGCTCCGATCGCGGGGTGGTAGCATCCTGCAGTTATGAGGCGCGAAAATTCGGGATTCACTCTGCTATGCCTTCCCGGATGGCCCGGCAGCTTTGTCCGCATGCCATCTTTATCCGCGGAAATATGGATGAATACAGCAAGTATTCGCATATAGTAACCGACATTCTGCAGGAGCGGGTTCCCCTGCTAGAAAAAGCTTCTATTGATGAGCACTACATAGACATGACCGGGATGGATCGCTTTTATGGCTGCATGAAATTTGCCCATGAACTGCGGCTGTACGTGATGAAGGAGACCGGCCTTCCACTTTCCTTCGGTCTGTCGGTCAACAAAACGGTTTCAAAGATCGCCACCAATGAGTGCAAGCCGAACGGAGAGCGGCAGGTATCGAAAGATGAGGTTCAGCCTTTTCTAAATCCGCTGTCCATTAAAAAGATTCCCGGTCTGGGGCAGGCAACCTATATCAGGCTGAGCGAAATGGGGGTGCGATATATCTATACTCTGGCCCAGATCCCACAAGAACAATTATTCAAGGTATTGGGAAATAATGGCACAAGTCTCTGGCAAAAAGCCCGGGGTATCGATAATTCGCCAGTACTGCCTTACCGTGAGCAAAAATCGATCGGAACACAAAGTACCTTCGAGAACGACAGCATTGATACCCGAAAGATCAAACAACTGCTCAGTTCCATGGTCATGGATGTCTGCTTTCAGCTCAGATCACAACAAAAACTGGCTGCCTGTATCACTGTAACCATCCGCTATTCGAATTTCGAAACCCATACCCGGCAGGCAAAAATCCCTTATACCTCACTGGATTCCTTCCTGATTAGCAAGGTAAAAGAACTCTTTGACACCTTATACAACCGGCGTATGCTGATTCGCCTCGTTGGAGTTAAACTTTCACAACTGGTAAGCGGGCACGAACAGATCAGTCTGTACGGCGCTTCGGAAGAACAGTATAAACTTTATCAGGCCATGGACCGCATCCGGAACAGGTACGGAGAGAAGGCTGTAAAACTGGCATCCAGCATCGACATTAATCTCTGAGCCATGTACCTGAATGTTCATTCACAATATAGCTTGCGCTACGGCACCCTTTCTGTCGAAAAACTGGTAGAACAAGCCAAAATTTTGGGAATAGACCAATTGGCTCTTACCGATATCAATAATTCTACCGGGGCTATAGAATTCATCAGAGAATGCCAGAGCAATGGAATCAAAGCCATTACAGGTATCGAGTTCAGGAAATCATTCCTGCTTCTTTATATCGGGATAGCCCGTAACAGGGAGGGCATGAAGGAGTTAAATGACTTCCTCACGTTCTACAATCTCAATCGCCTAGAGCTGCCCGACAAGCCTTGGGATTTTCAGAATGTTTATATCATTTACCCATACAGCACTGAACACAGGGCTTTGAAAGAAAATGAATTTCTAGGCATCCCCTACCGGGATCTGAACAGTCTTTTTGGGAAGCCATTATCCGGAATCAGGGAAAAGATTGTGGCTCTGCATAGCGTGACTGTCAGCAATAAAATTGAGCATCGCCTGCATACTTATTTAAGGGGAATAGACCAGAACACCCTCCTCTCTAAGATCGAGAAAAATGACTGCTGCCACGAGGATGAGGTGTTTCTGTCCCCCGATCAGCTTAAAAAATTTTATGAGGCCTATCCATTCATCATCAATAATACAGAGAAGCTCATGAACGACTGCAGCAGCAGCTTTGAAAAGGGCTCAAAGAACCGAAAAACATTTACGGGATCAGCAAAAGATGATAAAGCGCTGCTGGAAAAACTCGCTATTGAAGGAATGGAATACCGCTATGGCCGCTCGAATAGGGAGGCTTTAAAACGAGTACAGAAAGAATTGGCGGTTATTGATGAACTGCACTTCTCTGCTTATTTTCTGATCACTTGGGATATCATTCGCTATTCCATGGCCCGGGGATATTACCATATCGGGAGGGGCTCCGGAGCAAACAGCATCGTATCTTACTGCATGCGTATTACGGATGTGGATCCGATAGAACTCGACCTGTATTTTGAACGCTTCTTGAACCGGAAGCGGAGTAGTCCGCCCGACTTCGATATCGATTATAGCTGGGATGAACGAGAAGATGTACAGGACTATATATTCAAACGTTACGGCAGCAATAACACCGCATTACTAGGAACCATGAGCACTTTTAAAGATCGGTCCATCATCCGGGAGATTAGTAAGGTAATGGGGTTGCCGGCTCAGGAAATTGATAGTTTTACCGACCCGACAAAACAGGTACAGAACCGGAATAACCCCACTTTCGCTAAGATACTCGCCATTCAGAGCATGATGCAGCATATGCCCAACCAGCGTTCCATTCACGCAGGCGGCGTACTCATCTCGGAAGAGCCAATTACCTATTACACAGCACTCGATCTGCCACCCAAAGGTATGCCTGTAGTACAATGGGATATGTATGAAGCCGAATCCATCGGATATGAAAAATTCGACATCCTGAGCCAGAGAGGCATCGGACATATTAAAGAGGGGGTACGTCTCGTTCTCGAAAATCAGAAAACAAAACTAGACATCCATGCGGTTAGTTCCTTCATCAAAGACCCGAAAATCAATGCAAAATTAAAAACAGGGAATACCATTGGCTGCTTTTACATCGAATCGCCAGCCATGCGGCAACTACTAAAAAAATTGAGATGTGAGAATTATCTCACCCTCGTTGCCGCGAGCTCAATCATTCGTCCCGGGGTAGCCTCTTCCGGAATGATGAAGACCTATATCAGCAATTACCATGATCCCGAAAATGTAGAATACCTGCATCCGGTTATGAAGGAGCATCTTCGGGAAACCTTCGGCGTGATGGTTTATCAGGAAGATGTGATCAAGATCTGCTACCACTATGCCGGACTTGATCTCACAGACGCCGACGTTTTGCGGCGGGGTATGAGTGGAAAATACCGTTCCAAAAAAGAATTCGACCGTCTGGTTCAGCGATTTTTCGACCGTGCAAAAGAGATCGGAAGAGATGAGAAAACTACCGAAGAAGTCTGGCGGCAGGTTTCATCATTTGCGGGATACAGTTTTTCAAAAGCACACTCCGCTTCATTCGCCGTAGAGAGTTACCAAAGCCTCTACCTCAAAACTTATTATCCCATGGAGTTTATGGTGGCTGTACTGAATAACTACGGCGGCTTTTACCAACGTTGGGTATATGTTCATGAGCTTCAGAAATCGGGAGCTCGAGTGCATTTACCCTGCGTAAACCATAGTGAAGCGAGAGTAGGCATCAAAGGGATGGATGCTTGGCTGGGCTTTATTGGTATCCAGGGACTGGAAAACGAATATATCGGGCTTATTCCGGCAGAACGGGAGGCCAATGGCCCATACCGCGATCTTGCTGATTTTATCAAACGAACCGTAATCACACTCGACCAAGCCATTATTCTGATTCGCATCGGAGCCTTCAGATTCTGCGGAAAAAACAAAAAAGAACTGCTATGGGAAGTACATAATTACCTGGGCAGTAAGGTAATCCCTAAACAGGATACTGAACTGTTCTGTACCGAAGCTAAAGAACTCTATTTACCCGAACTGGAAAGCTCGGTACTGGAAGATGCCTACAATGAGCTCGAATTATTGGGTTATCCAATCAGCATGAGTATGTTCGACCTGATGAAATCAGAATATCGGGGGGATGTAGCGGCAAAAGACTTATCAAAACACCTCAACAAAACAATCAGATTAGCAGGCAATTACGTCTGTGAAAAAACAGTCCGCACAAAAAATAATAAGAAAATGTGGTTTGGAACTTTTCTGGATGCAGATGGCGAATTCTTGGATACTGTCCATTTTCCGAATAATACTCCTTCCTATCCTTTCAGAGGAAAGGGTTGTTATCTGATTCTTGGAAAAGTAGTCGAGGATTTTGGCTGCCCAGCTATCGAAGTCGAAAAGTTTGCCAAACTCCCGATCAGGGATAACCCGGTTTTTTAGGAGAACCCAATGTTCGGTGAAGGAAAGAAACTGGTCGGTTGGTCGGTGATAACACCACAGGTGTTCGGAAGATTAGGAAGGTGGTGATTTAAGATGAAAATCGACTAAAT
>JBDNGV010000571.1:0-1821 GCA_041689125.1 Daejeonella sp. | reverse complement strand
TTGAAACGGAACGCGATTTTTTGCCGGAACTAACCGAAGGAAAGGGCTGAACCGACCTATAATACACGGGTATTGCTTTCAATAATTAAATTAATTGGATCAAGAGCCTTGTCTGGCCAGTTTTAACCGATTAGTTTAACCTTCCTTATGTCGAATCTCAGATTATCAGGTTTTAAGATAATTTTTACCCTTCCATAAAACTCAGGCTGTTAACTGATTGATAAAATAACCTGCGATATCTGGATAGTAAATAATTGTAAAGAGGATTCCGGTAAGCGCCCCATAAAAGTGAGCATCGTGGTTAATTGAATCTCTTGAGTTGCGCGAGGCATAAACACAATAGCCAAGAAAAAGGAATCCGTATAAAACAGCTGGAATTGGAATTGGAATAGGGAAGATTATCATTTTATTCATTGGATAGAATAAAATATAACTAAATAGTACAGCACAAACAGCTCCCGAAGCACCCAGACTATTATACCAGAAATGCTCTTTATGTTTAAAAATGGAGCTAATATCACTCAGAATAATACTAACGAGATATAGTAAGCCAAACTGAAAATGACCCCAACTACTTAGAGAAACAAAGGTTTTTTCAAGCGTGAAGGCGAAAAAATAATAAGATAACATATTAACAAGCAGGTGAGGCCAGTCTTTATGAATAAGTCCGCTGGTAACCAAACTATACAATCGGCGCCCTCTGCTCACACTATATGGATGAAGCATAAATTTTCCGTATACCTCAGCATTCGAAAAAGCATAAATACTGGTTACAATCGTGAAAATAAAAATTATAGTTGCAACAGGGGTATCGTTTATATAGCTCTCCATTAATTTAGTTCAATTGTAGTAGGCCTAATTATATGTCCTACCGGGTATCTCAAATGTGTTTTTTCGTAATATTTTGAATTTCTATAAACCCAATCGAGTTGTGATGATGGGCTTTGTAGTGATCCGGGATTATTTTTCTTTTCAGCTTCAAATCTGGCCAAAATTTCAGGATCATGCTTTACAATTTGGGCTGCTTCGTCTTCAAAAACATAATCGGAGAAATGTTCCTTTTGGCCTAGTATAGAATCAAAGAAATTCCAAGCAAAGAACGAATCTACCCCCTGAGGTTCAAGGGTTTCGACTATGTATCTGTTCCGAATCTGGTCGGTATATATGATATAATCACCTTTATAGTATTTAATTCTTTGATTTTCAGCTCTCAGTTTGACCTTTGAATGAAGATAATGCCCTTCAAATGGCTTGCTAACAGTATTATAATCTTCGATATAATACATTTCCGATTCGATCTCTGAATCTGCGGCAAGCTGTTTCATTTGTACACCATTTAGTTGCATCAAATCAATTATCTTTTGCCAAGATTGCGGAATAATATAGGCAAGAGGTTTCTTTACTATCTCGGATGGTAAATAATGGTCAAAAACGCGAATATCTTTTTCATAAGGCTTGTTCTGATCATAATAGAGCCTTGGCAAACCGCTAAGCTCACTATTTTTATATTTAGCCTCATAGCCCTTGAACTTGAAAAGAGAAAAACTCTTATCGTCCAGAGTCCATTGAAGGGGAAATAAAACCTGTGCCCTGACATCTGCATCAGCTTTCTGCTTATTTTTGGCAATCAAATCCGCATCTCGTACTATAATTTCAATCACATGCTCCATCAACTTATAGGTTCCATCAACACGCTGATAGTAGGGCTTGAGCATATGGGTTTCGGGCATAAAACCAATGGTATTATGCAAAGCAGCGTATCCTGTAGAATATCGGGCTGTCTCCAAAAAACCTGTAATTCCCGAATCAGGAGTCTCCTCA
>JBDNGV010000570.1:0-7173 GCA_041689125.1 Daejeonella sp. | reverse complement strand
TGGATTCAGGTCTACTCAAGGTGCAGACGGTTTTGCTGTAATACGATCAGTAATTGATACAGTCATAAAATCTGAACAAAATGTCTTTTATGCACTTTCTTTAATCGCTAACTTAGGGGCTCCTGAATAGTTACAAAAAATCTTTATGAAATCAAATCATTCAAGAAGGAATTTTATAAACGCTGCTGCTATTTCGGCAACAGCAATTGTACTCCCCGATTTTGCCACAGCATCCGCACAACAGAATGATAAAAGTACCTTTTCTCTCAATAAAAATCCACTGAAACTCGGACTCATGAGCTATTTGGTAGGTCAATCCTGGGACATAGAAACAATAATAAAAAATTTGCATGAAACTAAATATGAGCACGTGGAATTACGTACAACCCACAAACATGGTGTTGAAGTAAGTTTAAGTAAACAACAACGTAGTGAGGTTAAAAAGCGTTTTGATGATGCAGGAATAGCTATCAGCCTGGCTAGTGCCTTCATGTATCATTCGACAGATCCCCTCGAATTAAAGAAAAACATTGAAGGAACCAAGAACTACCTTCAGTTAGCTGCAGACATTGGTGCGTTGGGTATTCGTGTATTTCCCAATGCCGTGCCAAATGAGGGAGAAAAGGACAGGGAAAAAATCATGGAGCAGATAGGGAGATCAGTTTCAGAGGTGGCAAATGTTGGACATAACCTTGGTGTGGAGGTGAGGTTGGAAGAGCATGGACAAGGTACTGACAATATTCCTGTTATAAAAAAAATATTAGACTATGCAGATAACCCTTATGTATATATAATCTGGAATTCTTCACCGAGTGACTTTACGGGTGTAGGTCTTGAAGCTCAGTTTAACATGGTAAAAGACAGGATCAGGGGTGTCCATTTGCGTGAATTATTCTCTGATTATCCATGGCGTGAATTTTTTAGCCTTCTGGGTAAATCCGGATACAAAGGTTATTGCGATGCCGAATTATCAAATGAGAGCTGTGAACCTATACGGATGATGAATAATTATCGTGCACTCTTCCTCGCTTTACAGAATGCACTCTGATAATTTATATAGTGAAACAAATGGTTTTTAAAAATAAACAACAAAATAACAAACATATTATTTTTATTCAGGTCGGAACATTGAAATATTTACTTATGAAAACCAAACATTCCCTTTTATTAATCTTTGCATTCATCTTCCTTGTAGGATGTAATCAAAACAGTTCGAAACCGAACGCCAGTACATATAAACCGAACTACTCCACACCGCCGTTCATCATCGATGCTCATGTTCATTACAAGGCAACAGATGCCTGGGAAAAATCTTTTCTTGATGTTTATTCCGCGAGGAATGCTATGGGCATTCTTATGGTTCGGATGAAGAACCTGGAACGGGGCATACAGTTCGCAAAGGCGCATCCTGAGAGGATAATTCCATATGCTATGATCGATATAGACAGTCCTACGGTACTGGAAGATATTAAAAAAGTTCATGTCATGGGATTTAAAGGACTAGGGGAGCTGTTTGCAACAAATCAGTGGAATTACGATGATTCTAAATATGAGCCAATCTGGGCACTGGCTGAGGAGCTTGGTATGCCGGTAGCGCCGCATACAGGTATTCATGCAAGCGGCAGGATGTCTCGGATGCAGCCGGGTTATCTGGCCACGGTTGGCGCAAATCATCCCAATCTGATTATACATGCTGCACACTTCGGAAACCCATGGTATGCCGAAGCAGGAGAAGTTGCCCGCCGGAACGATAAACTTTATTTTGACCTGACCGGCTCATCCCTGATAAAAAAGGAAAATGATCCAGGCATTTGGGAGGAATATCTCTGGTGGACACCTCATGTAGGTAAAAAGGTAGCTCATATGCCAGCGAAGTCAGTTCCAGCCTTTGAAAAAATAATTTTTGCTAGCGATGAGGATCCTGAGGCACTGGAGGAAAATATCAGGCGTTTCAACAAGATGCTGGATGCCAATGAGATCCCTGAGGAAACAAGGGCTAAGATATACGGCCTCACCATGGCTCGCCTTCTCGGAATTGAGGTTGCTTCGAAGTAATTTTAACAAGACGATAAAAATGACAAAAAGAAGAGAATTTATTAAGAGAAGTGCTCTAGCTACTTCAGCTATTGCCATAGGCGGAATGGGATTTAGTTCAAAAACATATCTTCTATCATCGGCGCTAATGAACGAATCAATGTAGCAGTTACTCCGAATCATTGGCATGCTCTGGCAACCATTTGGGCTTGTCAGGCAGGTAAACATGTTTTCGTTGAAAAACCGGTAAGTCACAATATTTTTGAAGGACGAAAAATTGTTGAGGCAGGCATCAAATTCATACGGTTTATTAAGCCAAGGAAACCATTAATATTTAAATCAAATAAACATACTTATCATGACTTTAAAAAAGTTGAAGCGTCTCTTCATTTTCGTTTTCATTGCATTGCTGGCATTCAGTAATGTCTACGCACAAAATAAAGACCTGCTTTTCCCGCAAAAACCCGGATTGGTATCCTATACCTATCGTAAAGATTTTGAAAAGGATGTCCCTTCAACCCTAGATAAGATCAAAGCAATCGGAATTAGAGATATGGAATTTTCTAATCTGTTTGGAAAAACTGCACAGGAATTAAGAAAATTAATAGATGAAAGGGACATTAAATGTTCGTCTTTTGGTGTAAGCTATAGTGATTTGGTCAATAAGACAGCAGAAGTGGCCCAAAAGGCTAAAATACTAGGGGCAGATTATTTAAGAGTTGCGAGCATCCCCCATAAAGCTGCCTTTACAAAGGAAGAAGCTCAACAAGCGATTGATGATTTTAATCGAACCGGGAAGATACTTAAGGAAGAGTATGGATTGACATTTGTTTATCACAATCATGGATTTGAATTTCAACCTTATCAGGACGGTATCTTATACGATTTCTTGGTAAAAAAAACTGATCCAAAATACGTAAGCTTTGAGTTAGACATATTGTGGGCTTTTTTCCCTGGCCATGACCCGGTTCAATTGTTAAATAAATATGGGAAGCGTTATAAGCTTATGCATTTAAAGGATTTGCGAAAAGGTGTACCAGGCAATTCGTCGGGAGGGACATCGCCTGAAAATGATGTTGTCCTTGGGACAGGCCAGATTGATATACCCTCAATACTAAAAGCAGCAAAAAAAGCAGGTATTAAGCATTATTATATTGAAGATGAAAGTAGTAATGTAGATGTTCAGGTACCTAAAAGTATCGCCTACTTACAAAATTAAAATCAATAGAATATTAATGTCTGGTATTATGAGCATTTTAAAATACTATTTTTTATTCCTGCTTACGGTTTATTCCTTAAGTCTGCGCGCCCAAAATCAGGAGGGTCGCCCTAATATTCTCTGGATTGTAAGCGAAGACAACAGTCCGCTACTAGGGTGCTACGGCGATAAGTTTGCGACTACTCCAAATATTGATAAACTGGCCACCCAAGGTATTTTATATGAAAATGCCTTTTGTGCGGCACCGGTTTGTGCACCTTCCCGATCAACGCTTATTACGGGCATGCTGGCTTCGTCTATGGGCACTGAAAACATGCGTAGTGAATATCCCATACCGGCATTTATTAAGTTTTTCACCAGGTATTTAAGGGAAGCTGGTTATTACACTACTAATAGTGCCAAGAAGGATTATAACACCATCGATCAGCCGGAAGCCTGGGACGAATCCAGTACCAGCGCTACCTATAAAAACCGAAAATTCGGCCAGCCGTTCTTCGCCGTATTTAACCTTCAAGTTTCGCACGAAAGCAATATTCATACTCCTTTAGCTTCTTTAAAACATGACCCGGAAAAGGTGCCTATTCCGCCTTACCATCCGCGCACGCCCGAAATGAAACACGATTGGGCGCAATATTACGACAAACTGCAAACGATGGATGAACAGGTAGATAAATTGCTACAGGAATTAAATGAAGCAGGCTTGGCAGAAAATACCATTGTTTTTTATTTCAGCGACAATGGCGGTGTTTTAGGTCGTAGCAAACGCTTTATATACGAGTCAGGGCTCAGGATACCTTTAATTATTCGAATGCCGGAAAAATTTAAAGCTTTAGCTTCCGGTATACCCGGTTCTCGAACCGACCGTCTGGTTTCTTTTAAAGATTTTGCGCCAACGGTTTTAAGCTTAGCCCATGTGAAAGTGCCTAACTACATGCAGGGAAAAGCCTTTTTAGGCAAGCAACAGACCCCACCCGAGGATTATGCTTTCGGCTTTCGGGGCAGGATGGACGAGCGTATTGATTTGGTACGCTCTATCCGGAATAAAAAATATAGATATGTCCGTAATTATATGCCGAATAAAATATACGGCCAATATATTTCTTATCTGTGGCAGGCACCCTCTCTGGTATCCTGGGAAAAAGCATACCTGGCAGGTACTTTAAACCAAGATCAATCCCGTTTTTGGCAGCCAAAACCAACCGAGGAATTATACGATGTAGCTACTGATCCGCATAATATCACAAACCTAGCCGGCAAGCAGGCATATAAAAAGGTGCTGGAAACGATGCGGATCGATAACCGGAACTATTTAATAAAAACCAGAGACGTTGGTTTTATTCCGGAAGCCACGCTATACGAAATTGCGAAAACCGTCACTGCCTACGATTTTGCCCGAAGCGAAAAATATCCTCTAGTAGCAATATTGGAAACTGCAGAAATGGCAACTACCCGCGATGCCAGTTCTTTAAATAAACTAATCGAAAGGTTAAGCGATAAGAACCCAATAGTGAGGTATTGGGCTGTTACCGGGTGTATAATTTTAGAAAAAAAAGCGATAGCAGCAAAGCCACAATTAAATGCCTTATTGCAGGATTCGGAACCGGCTGTTCGCATAGCGGCAGCCGAAGCTTTGTATGGATTGGGAGAAACAACGATAGCGCTACCAATTTTAACGCAAACGTTAACCAGTAATAACCTGCATGCCCGGGTGCAAGCCCTTAATATTTTAGAAATTATGGGGCAGCAAGCGAAGTCGGCCTTACCCGCCTTGAAGCAATTTGCTTCTCTCGAAAATACCCCAAAGAGCCCCCAATCTATTCTCGATAAAAATTTTGATTATGACTTGCGGGCCGCCAAAGCCTTGATTGCCAAACTGGAGTCGGCAGAGAAAAAGTAAAGTGGTTTATGTAAATTCCTTCTGTTCATTATAAATAGGATGCTCATGGGTAAATTTAAATTGATTTTAGTCTGTTCTATTTTGTTTGGGTTATTAAAACCCCCAATTTTGACCGCGTGGCGCTCGAAGGGGCTTTGTTTGATAATGCCTATTGTGCGGCACCGTCCTGCGCACCATCTCGCGCTTCTATTCTTACCGGGTAATTCCCGCACCGCTTACAACAAGGTGCAAATCTTTGGGGCGTTTTAAATAAAGAATATCCCAATTATGCCCGCATTTTAGAAAGCCAGGGCTATTACGTTGGGCTTACCCGAAAAGGCTACGGACCCGGAAACTTTAAAGCCGGAGGTTATGATTTTAACCCGGCTGGCAAACCAAACATAGACTTCGCTACCTTCTTTTCGAAAGCTCCTAAAGATAAACCGTTTTGTTTTTGGTTTGGCACTACCGATCCGCACCGCGAATATGAATTAGGTTCCGGCGAAAAATCTGGTATGAAGCCAGATAAAGTGCAAGTACCGGGTTGGTTACCCGATTCCCCCATTGTGAGAAGCGATATTTTAGATTATTATTTTGAGGTACAGCGCCTGGATAGAGAACTAGGTGAAATGCTGAAAATATTAGAAGATGCCGGCCAACTGGATAATACTATTGTGGTAGTAACCAACGATAATGGCATGCCCTTTCCGCGTGCAAAAGCTACATTATACGATTCCGGTGTCCGCATGCCGTTGGCCATTCGGTGGAAAGACAAAATTAAACCCGGCCAGCGCCTTAAAGAATTTGTGAGTTTAACCGATTTAGCACCTACTTTTTTAGAAGCCGCCGGGCAAAAAGTGCCTGCGCAAATGACTGGGAAAAGTTTGTTGCCTTTGTTACAAGGTAAAAAAATAGCCGAAGATCGCAGCAAAGTTTACTTCGAACGGGAACGACACGCCAACGTGCGCAAGGGTGAGTTAGGCTACCCTAGCCGTGCCATCCGTACCCACGATTTTCTGTACATTAAGAATTATTTGCCGGAACGCTGGCCCGCTGGCGACCCAGAAGTTTATCATTCCGTTGGTCCATACGGCGATATTGATAGATCGCCCAGCAAAACTTTTATTCTGGAACATAAGTCGGAAAAAGCCATTGCTCCCTTTTTTAAGCGAGGATTTGAGAAGCGTCCGGCCAATGAATTATACGATTTAAAGAGTGACCCTAACCAATTAAATATTGTAGCCGGCAGTACCAAGTATGCACAAGTCTTAAAAACACTTCAAACCGATTTAAATAACTGGCAGGTGAAAACCGGAGACCCGCGGGCAACTATTAAAGAAGCTTTATTTGATAAATATCCTTACTACGGTCCGCCGGTAAAAGGCGCCCCCAGCACGTATCAACCTCCCCATCTGAACCATTAAGCAACAACAAAACAAAATTATTAAGCGCCGCTGTTCTGGCAGCCTCTTTAGGCTATTTTGTAGATATTTATGATCTGTTGCTGTTTAGTATTGTTCCGCTCTCCTTGCTTTTTCAATACCTGAGAGATGTCTTTAATGGTTCATTGATTGATGCCGGGGTAGTCGTGGCTATAGTAAGTCTAGCTCTGGCATTTTGGGCTTTGAGCAGAATGCAGGAGACGTTTTCTAAGGGTCTGGACTATCTGGAATAAAAATCTATCGCAGGGGAATACAAAACATTCTAAAAATTTAGTATTTTTCATGATGCTTGGTGGCATAGTATAATCCAAGTATTCTATTATTTTAATCTTTATCGAAAAATAAGCATGAAAAACACCTTGTCTGAAACCGGCATAAGAAACCGGAGAGAATTTATTAAATCTACCGGTGCTGTTGTTATAGGAAGTACTATTGGGCTTAATCTGGTGTTCCCGCAGACCGGATTCCCCAAAAGTAATGATGTTTTAAAAGTTGGTCTGATCGGATGCGGTGGAAGAGGAACGGGTGCTGCCAGTCAGGCATTAAAGGCAGATCCAAACGTTATACTTACCGCTATGGCGGATGTATTTCAGGATCGTCTG
>JBDNGV010000569.1:0-8147 GCA_041689125.1 Daejeonella sp. | reverse complement strand
CATGTTATTTGCCTCTTATAATTATAACCGGATCAATTTTACTAGCCTTTCGTGCAGGGAAATAACCCGCCAAATAGGTAGTTACAATTGAAAAAACAGCTCCAATTGCATAAAAAACTATATTATAATTAACTGGATATGTTTTTATAGTAGGAAGCGAGGGGGTATTGAATGGAATCTGATCAATCAGTGCAGATAGTCCGAAACCGAATATCAGTCCTAGAATTCCTCCGAAAATACCAATGCTAAGTGCAATAGTAATAAAGATACGGTTAACATCCTTTCCCGAAAAGCCCGTAGCCTTCAAAATTGCAATCGAATCCATTTTTTCATAAATCATCATATTTAAGATATTATAAATCCCAAAACCGGCAACTATGAGCAAGGTGATTCCCACCGAATAAGAAATTATTGTTCTAACCGAACTACCTGTTTCAAATTGAGAATTAGCAGTTTGAATATCAACTGCCTCTAGATCAAATAAATCCTGATACTCCAATGCAAGTTCTGGAGCCAGAGTAATATCTTTCAATTTGACCTGTATATCTGTGATATACGAACCCGGTTCAGACAAAAGTTTCTGTGTGGTAGCGATTGAGGCATAACTCTGAGTATTATCAATATCCTGCAATCCTGATTGAAAGAATCCAACAACTTTCAATGGCATTCGTTCTCCTTTAGACGTGGTAACCTGAATCACATCACCGATATTTGAAAGCATCTTTTCTGACAATCCCTTTCCGAGAATAATACTGTTAGGGATATTTTTCAGATCCACATAATTTCCTTCTGTCACGTAATTCTGAAATAAAAACAATTTATTCTCAGCTTCTACATCAATGCCGTTTATTACACCAGTTAAATCAATTGCCCCAACATTGTAAAATACCTGTGTTAAAATTTTGGGAGCAATACCCAAAATCCGATTGTCTATTTTAAGGAAATTCATTATTGCTGCATTATTATAAATTTCAAGACGCTCTTTTTTAGGCCTAATCGTGCTGATAAAATTATAATAATCCTTAAACCTGTCTGATAAGCTTACCGGTTGCTGGGCAGATGGCTTAATTTCATTATATAGCCGGATATGAGGCGTACGATTGATAATTAAACCGTCGAGCAAATCATTTAAGCCTGACATAAAGCTTAACAGGCTAATAAACATGGTAATGCTAAAAGTAACTCCAATTGCTGCAACCAAGGTTTGCTTCCAGCGTGCAAGCAATAATGAACGAGAAACATCGGCAATCAATTTATAGTTCATTGGACTGGCTTTAACAATTCGTCATCCTTGTTGATTCCGTTGAGAATTTCTACCTTTTGATAATCCTTCAATCCTGTTTTTACTACAACAGTATCCCCGTTACTTTTTATCACAAGAGAGTCTTTCAATAAATAACTTCTCGGAATAAGCAGCACCCCAGACTTCTCCTGAATAACAATATTTGCTTCAAAAGTGATATTAGGATAGATTCGTTCAGGCCTTTTGATAAATTCTGCCTCAACCATGAAGGTTTTGTTTCGTTCATTCATCAAGGGATTAATACGGGTCACCATTGCCTCAAAAACCTTCCCTTTATAACTATCAAGATTAACCACTACCTTTTGCCCATTTCTGATCATAAGAATATCATTTTCGTCTACCTGCATTTCCAGAATAAATTTATCAGCAGCCCCGATCACAGCTACGGAGGTTTGGGGGCTTACGATCTCCCCTTTCAGTTTATAAATATTATATACAATCCCATCTATTTCACTTTTTAGCGTATAATCGCTAGCAAGAGCTTGAGAAATCGATAAATTTTTTCTCGCCTGAGATGCTGCAAAATTAAGTTGCCTCTTTAGATCATTATATCGAATTAATGCTGAATTATACGTATTTTTTGAATTTTGCAAGGCTAGTTCCCGCTGTTCCAGTTCAACCTTAGTCCCGATTTCCTGTCCCCACAAATTCTTCTGTCTGTAAAACAAAGCAGAATCGTTGCGCATCTTATTTCCTGTAAATTCGATAAGTGATGCCGCTTCGTTCAGTTTACCTTGGTTGGAAGAAAGGGCATTAAAATCAGAAACGATCCAGGCATTTTCTTCATTTAGCTTCTGAACTTCGTTGGAAACAATCAGAATTGCATCTCCTTTTTTTACTGTATCACCTTCAATAACAAATACCTGTTTAACAATTCCACTCACTGAAGCATAAGCCTGATACTGATCTTTACTTTTCAGAAAGCCTGATGAATAAACAGATTGTGTAATGGATTCAATGGATGGTTTGATTGTTTCATCTGAATCTCGGCAGGAAAAAAGGAATATAGATAATAAAGCTAAATTTCTGATTTTCATGGCATAAACTATTTTACAAATCTAATTTAAAATAGACATAAGAATATGACCTATGTCTCTTATTTATATAAATATTTATTGCCTTTCCGGTTTAAGGGCATTCCAACAATCCCATCAGATTTAATAACAAAGCCTGTATTTAGTTCTAATGGAAATACTATATCTTCATGCAATATATTATTTCAATGAATGGAAATGAACTGGCCGCTTATTTTTCAGATTGCCTATTTTTTTGTTCTAATCCTGGTTTGCTTCCGGATTATTTATGATACGCGAGCGAATGCCAAAAGTTTAGCCTACCTCTTATTTGCAATTTTTGTTCCATTTGTGGGTATGGCATTTTACTTCACTTTCGGCATCAACTATCGTACCGGAAGAATGTACAGTAAAAAGCTGGTTAAAAACAGCGAATTGTCTGAGAAACTTCGTGAAAAAATATCCCAATATTCTAAACAAACTTTTAATCTGAGTGATGAAACGGTTCAAAGCAATGAGGAATTGGCAACCTTAATTTTAAATGATACCCTCAGTCCGCTGACTTCTAATAATACAGTAAAACTGATGGTTAATGGGGAGAATAAATTTCCCGATGTTTTAGGAGCCTTAAGAAATGCAAAAGACCATATACACATTGAATATTATATTTTCGAAGACGATCATATTGGCAGGGAGATTGAGACAATCCTAATAGAAAAAGTCAAAGAAGGAGTTGATGTCCGGTTTATTTTTGACGATTATGGGAGTCGGGCCATACGGAAAACAATGGTACCAAGAATGAGGACAAATGGCATTCAGGCTTTCCCATTTTTTAAGATACGTTTTATTACTCTGGCTAACCGACTAAATTACCGAAATCACCATAAGATTATAGTTATTGACGGAATAACTGCTTTTATCGGTGGAATCAACGTCAGCGATAAATACATAAATGATGGAAAGCATCCTGATAAACTCTACTGGAGGGATACACATCTTAGGATTGATGGACCGGGTATTCAATACCTTCAATACCTCTTTCTCTGCGACTGGAATTTTTGTGCTGAACTGAAGTTGGAGCCTAATGATAAGTTTTTTCCTCCATTGAGCTCCATCGCAGTTAATGGAAATAAAATTGTTCAGATCGCCGCCAGCGGTCCGGATTCTCCGAGCCCAGTGATATTATATGCAATTCTTCAGGCAATCAATCTCGCAAGCGAAGAAGTTCTGATCACCAGCCCATACTTCATCCCCAATGATAGCCTATTGGATGCCTTATGCATTGCAGCATTGGGAGGTGTCAAAGTAAAAATTCTAGTGCCGATGAGGTCAGATTCTGTATTTGTTGATTATGCTGTTAGGTCTTATTACTCAGACCTTTTAAAGGCAGGAATCGAAATTTATCAATATACTAAAGGCTTTGTTCATGCTAAAACAATGGTTTGTGATACTAAAATAGCCATGATAGGTACAGCTAATTTGGACATAAGGAGCTTTGACCTTAATTTTGAAGTTATCGCCATTGTCTACGACAAAGAGGTTGCCAATGAACTATCCGCTATATTTTATGATGACTTGAAGGATTCTGTAATGTTAAATGAAACAGTATGGTCTAAAAGATCAGTTCTCAAAAAATTCATGGAAAAAGTTGTCAGACTTTTTTCTCCGCTTTTGTAGCCTTCTCTGGTCGGTATTATCAAAGACCAGTATGAATACCGACCACAGGAAAATTTAAGCATTATCGAAATGAAGTTTTTGTAAGATGATTTAATTTGCTTTTTATTGATAATCATGTAATATCAAATCAGATTCATATTTTATATCTCTATGAGCAATGGCGACAATACTGTAATTAACGATAAGATATTTATTATTGAATAGTGAAAGAAATTAAAGCAATAATTAAGGCTTACGATGAGATGGATAAAGTCCTTCAGCAAGCTGCATTAGCTACGGTGGTGAGGGTGGAAGGTTCCTCCTACAGGCGCACTGGAGCCCGAATGCTGGTTATGGATAATGGCACCTGGATCGGTGGAATCAGTGGTGGATGTCTTGAAGGCGATGCTTTAAAAAGAGCCCGTTTGGCTATCAATAGCTCCCGTCCTACTGTGATTACTTACGATACTAGTGAAGATGATCCGCATCAAATTGGTGTCGGACTTGGATGCAACGGCATTATCGATGTGCTCTTTTGTCCTTTAAATTTCAAAGACCATGAAAATCAGGTAGAGATTTTAAAATCATGTATAAAAGATAGCAGAGCTATACACACATTAATTACAATTACAGATTTAAGCGGTGGATGGCACATTCCTAAAACCGGACAAATTTTTATATACACAAGCTTTGAAAGTCTAAATATTTTCGAGAACAAAATTCTTGAGAATGAAATAGATAAACAGATTCAACATCAGATATCTGAAAATAAATCAGCGCCTCATAGCTTTGAAAGTCCGGATGGCAGAAAAGCTGATCTCTTTATTGAGATCCTTCCTCCGGAAATCCATGTGGTTCTCATTGGCCATCAGTATGACATATATCCTATGAGCCGCCTGTTTAAAGAGCTTGGCTGGCGAGTAAGTATTGTGGCTGAATTGATAAAAGTCAATTCATTAATTAGTACTATCGCAGATGAGATCCGCTCAGCTACTGAATTCTCAGAATTGATCATTGATAATCATACGGCCATTATTCTCATGTCGCATGATTTTAAAACGGATAAGAAAAATCTTCCAAAAGCATTGAATACATCCGCGCCGTATATAGGCATGCTTGGACCAAAAGTCAGATCAGAAAGAATTTTTGACGAATTGAGAGAAGAAGGACGAGCGATCACAAATGATGAAGTTGCAAGAATCTACGCCCCGCTTGGACTTGATATCGGAGCTGTAAATCCGGAAGAGATTGCTTTGTCGCTCGCTGCTGGAATCAGAGCGGCATTTTCAGGAAGGGACGGAACCATTTTGAGAAACAGAAAATCTCCTATCCATCCAAGAAGTTAAGAAGATGAAGGCCCTCACTGAGAAAAATAGGAAATATGCAATAATTATACTGGCTGCCGGCCGATCAGCGCGATTGGGAAGTCCGAAACAACTTCTCTGCTATCAGGGAAAAAACCTTCTCCAGCATACAATTGATATTGCCCATGAAAGTCGAACCGGGCCAATATTAGTCGTTTTGGGTTCAAATATTGATGAAATCAAAACTAAGCTTGATAAGAATTTTCTGAAAATTATTGAAAACCAGGATTGGGAAAGTGGCATGGCCTCTTCAATTATATGCGGTATAAATGCACTTCTTAAGCTGTATCCGGATACTGAAGCTTCGATATTGATGGTTTGTGATCAGCCATTTGTTAATGTACAACTATTGCATCAACTGATTAAAAAATATGAAGAAAGCGGCAAGTCAATTGTGGCCAGCAACTATGAGAATACAAATGGAACCCCAGCCCTGTTTCATAAAAAGCATTTCCATGAATTATCTGCACTAAAGGGAGATTTTGGAGCAAAATATCTGATTAAAAAGTACGATGGGTCCCTTCAGGCTATTCCTTTCGACAAGGGCAGTATTGATATTGATACAATTGAGGATTACAAAAATTTACTGAAATAGTGTACTTTTATCCATGCTTGTTGATTCATTTGACCGGGTTCATAATTATTTGAGGATCTCTCTTACAGACAATTGCAATTTGCGTTGCTTTTATTGTATGCCCAAAGAAGATTATGAATTCACTCCCCATTCAAGGCTGATGCAGCCTGAAGAAATTGAAGCATTGGCAAAAATTTTTGTTGAAAATGGCGTCAACAAAATCCGCTTAACAGGTGGTGAACCGCTGGTGCGGAAGGATGCAGCAGATATTATACTTCGTTTGGCAAAGCTGCCTGTTAAACTTACCTTAACGACCAATGCAACCCGCCTTCATGATTTTGTGAATGTACTTAAAGAGGCCAAAGTGAGCTCCTTAAATATTAGTTTAGATACACTTGAACCAGATAAATTTAACATTATTACTCGCCGAGATAGTTTTAAATTGGTGATGGATAATATTAACCTGATGATAAATGAAGACTTTCATGTAAAAGTGAATGTAGTTGTCATGAAAGGAATGAATGACCATGAAATAAATGATTTTGTGGCTTGGACAAAGGATGTACCTGTCCATGTCCGATTCATAGAATTCATGCCTTTTGAAGGTAACAGATGGACCAGCAATCAGGTTTTTACTTGGAAAGAAATGATGGATGAAATCAGCCGGAAGTATACTCCGGTAGCCCTTCAGGGTGATATCCATGATACAGCAAAAAAATATAGTATTGAAGGCCATAAGGGCACTTTTGCCGTCATCAGCACGATGAGCTCTCCTTTCTGTGCCGGTTGTAACCGGATGAGATTAACCGCCGACGGGAAAATGAAAAATTGCCTTTTTTCTCAAAAAGAAACCGATCTACTAACTGCATTTCGAAAAGGAGAGGACGTGTTACCGCTCATCAAAGAAAGCATCGCGTCCAAAGCAAAAGAACTTGGCGGACAATTCACCAAGGATTTTGAAAAAATCCAAACGGAAGATCTTCATAATAGAAGCATGATTAGTATTGGGGGATAATATTTGATTAATATTATTCATTTTGTTAATTACTTTGAATTCTTAAATGCTCTATGATTTCTACTAATACCTTAAACTCTTTTTAAGCAGATCACAGGATTTAGCCAGTGATCATTCAACTAATTCATTGGGACTTTATCAAAACTATCTTTTGAAAGATCAAGATTGCTAATCCCCATTATTATATCGAAATTGAGCCTTTGATTTCTTTAAAAAACTAGCTCAGGATGCCTGCAGAATTCATTGCCGTTTCAGAAGCCAAGAAGCTTATTGCAGAAAGTATTAGGCCACTTACTGCCCTTAAAGTCTCCTTAAATAATGCAGCAGGACTAATACTTGCTGAAGATGTCTTTTCAAAAACTGATGTGCCTCCTTTCAATCAATCTTCAATGGATGGTTATGCTTTTAACTATGAAGGCTGGAAGCAAAATAATATACTCAAAATTGAAGGTATAGCACAGGCCGGCCTAGCAGAACAGAAGCCCTTAGAAGCAAATAACACCTGCCGTATTTTTACGGGAGCTGCAGTTCCTTTGGGTGCAGACACAGTTGTAATGCAGGAAAAGGTTGATATTCAGGACGGTAATCTGATTATAAAAGACAGCAATTTAATTTCAGGTCAGAATGTTAGAATACAAGGCTCTGAGGCGAAAAAGGGCGAACTCGCAATGAAAAAGGGCTGTTTATTGAATGCCCCTGCGATTGGCTTTCTCGCCGGATTGGGGATACATGAACTGCTAGTCCAACCACGTCCAATCTTAAGTATCATTCTTACAGGAAATGAACTCCAGCAACCCGGATTGCCCCTATCCTATGGTCAGGTATACGAATCCAATTCCTATGCATTAAGCGCAGCAATCAGGGAATTGGGAATATTGAATGTTGATGTATTTTCAGCCGAAGATGATCTTAATATTCTCATCGATATATTGGCAATTGCTATGAAAAAAAGTAATCTGGTTTTACTTACAGGTGGGGTAAGTGTGGGTGATTATGACTTTGTAATTCGTGCAGCAGAAGCGAACGATGTAGAACAGGTTTTTCATAAGATCAAACAAAAGCCCGGCAAACCGATTTATTTTGGCAAAAAAGGCGATAAGTATATTTTCGGTTTGCCCGGTAATCCCGCATCAGTATTAACCTGCTTTTATGAATATGTCTATCCGGCAATCGCACTGTTAAGTAAACAGGAGAAAGACTTAATTAAGATGAAGGCAATTCT
>JBDNGV010000568.1:0-1719 GCA_041689125.1 Daejeonella sp. | reverse complement strand
GAAAGATTACGAACTAATTGATTGCGGTAATTTTGAAAAACTTGAGCGCTTCGGAAATGTGATCCTGATCCGCCCGGAACCACAGGCAGTGTGGGGGAAGATGTTTCCTGAAAGTGAGTGGACAAAACAACATCATATTCGCTTTAAAGGCCGTTCTGCTACTTCAGGAGAATGGATCAAAAAAGATCAGAAAACACCTGACCGATGGCATATCTCTTATAAAAACGAGGATATAAAGCTGCAGTTCAGATTGGCACTCACTTCTTTTAAGCATTTAGGGATATTCCCTGAACAGGCCGTCAATTGGGATTACATTATCAAAAACGTTAAGAACTTCAAGACTGCACAACCAAAAGTATTAAACCTCTTCGCTTATACCGGCGGGGCTTCTTTGGCTGCAAGGGCTGCGGGAGCTGAAACTACACATGTAGATTCAATCAAGCAGGTAGTAAGCTGGGCTAATGAAAATCAAACTCTTTCCGGACTGGAAAATATTCGCTGGACAGTGGAAGATGCCTTGAAATTTGTAAAACGTGAAGTTAAAAGAGGGCGGAAATATAACGGGATTATTTTAGACCCTCCTGCTTATGGCCACGGCCCTAATGGAGAAAAATGGAAACTGGAAGATAATATCAAAGAAATGATGGATGATGTAGTGAAATTACTGGATGATGATGAACATTTTCTTATCCTGAACACTTACTCTCTTGGTTTTTCATCCGTGATTGTTGAAAACCTTATTCTATCTTCTTTTCCGAAGGTTCAAAACCTGGAAACAGGTGAACTATATCTTCAGGCAAGTTCGGGTTATAAATTACCTTTGGGAGTATTCGGCAAATTCTGTAAATATTAGCCGAAAATCTTTGTCATTGGTACAGTTATGCATTAATTTAACTCTGGAAACTCAAAAAAGAATGGTTTATAAAGGAGAAAAAACAAATAATAATTTCAATATTAGTAAAATACGCAGCAGCTATAAACCATTAACTCAAAACTGTATAAACACACAATCTATGAAAACAGGAAAACTAAGCATAAGTAGCCTTTCAATATTATTCCTCTTTCTTTTTTTCACTAGCTGCAGTGAATCAAAAAGTAAGACAGATTCTAATTCTGCCCTAAAAACTGAGTCAAAAGCTCTCCAGGAAGGTGAAGAATTAGCCGAAGATGAAGCAACAATCGAAAAGATTGAATATGAGCCTGCTGACACTGCTCTTTATAATAAAAAGCTTAAGGAATTGGCCAATGGGGATACTACAGGAAAATGGCCGGTTAAAAAACAACCCTATCCGCTTCCCGGTGCTATACTACCTTATAAAAGAGTAGTAACCTATTACGGAAACCTCTACTCCAAGAAGATGGGTGCTTTAGGTGAATATGCTCCGAAAGAAATGTTGAGAATGCTGTATGCAGAGGTTGCAAAATGGGAGAAGATTGATCCTAAAACACCGGTACAACCTGCCCTGCATTATATTGCGGTAGTAGCTGCCGGTGATCCCGGAAAGGATGGCAAATACAGAAACCGTATGCCTGATAAGCAAATCGATTCTGTGCTTACCATTTCAAGAATGAAGAAAAACATGATTGTTTTCCTTGACATACAGGTAGCATTAAGTACCATCAGGGAAGAACTTCCACGTCTTGAAAAATATTTAAAAATGCCAAATGTGCACTTGGGAATTGATCCGGAATTTTCAATGAAAGGAGGAATTTTGCCAG
>JBDNGV010000567.1:0-2987 GCA_041689125.1 Daejeonella sp. | reverse complement strand
TGTTGAAAAGAGTTATCGTTATGGAATTGAGGCTGATGCTAGGGTACAGATCAGCAATAAATTATCTTGGGCTATAACAGCATCAATAAGTGATAATAAGATCAAAAATTTTACAGAATATGCTGATGATTACGATAATGGAGGTCAAATCGTGAATCAATTTAGTAATACAGATATTGCATTTTCTCCGGGATTTATTGGTTCAGGAGATCTGAGTTTTCAGCCCTTCAAAAAAACAGAAATTGCATTGTTGAGTAAATATGTGAGTAAGCAATTCCTTGATAATACCAGCAATTCACAGCGAAGTTTGGATGCATTTTTTGTCAATGACCTTCGTTTGAGGTATAATACTTCAATAAAAGGGCTAAAAAATATTGGACTAACGCTCCTTGTTAATAATGTTTTCTCTGAACTTTATGAAGCTAACGGATATACATTTAGCTATATGTATGGTGGAGATTTTACAACCGAGAATTATTATTACCCGCAGGCTCCACGCAATTTTTTACTTTCGTTAGGTTTGAAGTTTTAATAAACAACGCTGACAGGGTTTTGAAGAACCTTGACAGGGTTTTGAACCCTGTCAAGGTTAAATATAAATTATGAAAAAATACATCTCTAAATTCCATTATTTAACGCAGGATCTTCCGCATCGTAGTCATGTAGAACAAACGGAAATTGCCTGTAAAGCCGGAGCTAACTGGATCCAGTATCGCTGTTTGACAAAGACTAATCCTGAACTTATTGAAGAAATACATCAGGTAGCATCAATCTGCGATGATTGGGGAGCTACCTTGATCCTAACCAATCATTATCATCTCTTGGATCAGGTTGATGCTCAGGGAGTTCATCTGGAGGATATGAATGCAGATTTTAAAAAGATACGGGAAATTATCAGTGATGAAAAGACCCTTGGTGCCTCTGCCAATGCATTTGAAGATATTCAACGTATTTTTTTATCCGGGGTTGTTGATTACATAGGCTGCGGACCATTTGCATTGACTAAAACGAAGTCAAATGATTTTCCAATACTTGGTTTACAAGGCTATACTGAACGCATTAATAAAATGGAAGATTCGGGCATAGATCTACCCCTGATTGCTGTTGGCGGAATAAAAATTGAAGATACAGAGGCACTTTTGAATACCGGAATACATGGGATTGCCATATCGGCATCCGTGAATCTGGCTGATGATCCTGCAGAGGCATTCAAAGATTTTTACAAACAGATCTATTAAAGTCAAACATTGAAAAGGCTTTGCTATTTTTGATATATGTCTTCTCATCATATTGTTCGTGAAAAACAGGAACCAGCCTTACTGATCCTTAGCCTCGAAGGTTTTGAATACGAAAACCTTGGACAAATACTGGAATGGAGTCCGACAGTTATCGTTCAACAGAATATCTACGAATTGGCCGACTCTCTTGCCTTCAAAATTGATGCAGTCATCACACCCAACACGTATTTCAATGCCCAGGAAAACACCAGGTTGATCATAACAGATACCGATCCTATTGAAGATGCTTTTAAATTTCTGATTGCTGAACAATACAATGCAGTGAATGTTATTGCTAGTGAATTTGTATTAGAAGACTATGCCTTATTTGTAGATGAAATTGATATTGTGGTCTTTATGGGTGAAAAAAAAATATTTCCGGTGAGATCCGGATTTAGTAAATGGCAGCCAGCTAGAGAACAGATACAAATCCTTCACGAGGTACATAACCTTCATGCCAGTGGCTTACGAAAACTGGAAGATCATAAATTTGAAACTGAAAAGGATGGTTTTTATTCCCTAACTTTTGAGCAACCATTTATTTTTATTTCAGAATCCATTTAAGGTGATTATCAGAAAAGCGACCCAACAAGATATTGAAGTGATTTCTGAGCTTGCAGAAAAAATCTGGTGGCCCTCCTATAGAAATATCATTTCTGATGAACAGATCAGTTTTATGCTAAATGATATGTACTCTGTAGAAAGTCTAAAAGGACAGATGGATTCGGGTATTGAGTTCATTCTGGCAGAAAGGGAAAATATACCTATTGCATTTGCCGGATTTTCACTTACTGATCCTGAAGCCGGGGTTTATAAACTTCATAAACTCTATGTTCTGCCTTCGGAACAAGGTAGTGGAACGGGCAAAAAACTAATAAACCATTTATCAGACTCAGCCAGAGAGCAGGGTGGAAAAATCCTTGAACTGAATGTTAACCGGGGCAATCCTGCATCCGAATTTTACAAAAAGGCAGGCTTTAATATCTACTTGAAGATGGATATTAGTTACCACAAATTCATATTGAATGATTACGTGATGCGGAAAAAGCTCTAGGGTCTGTTATTTAATTTCGTTATCCTCTTCGGAGTATCTGTACCAGCCACAATGCTTCTCGCGCTCAAGGCAATCGCTTGGATTGTTGCATGAATATTTGACACTTCTAGTGTTTCAAATTCATCATTTACTGTATGGTAGAATTTATCTGTGTCAATCTGATCCGTTGATATGGTATGTGCCGGGACTCCCAGTGCGGCAAGTGTTGCATTATCACTGCGATAAAACAAATTCTGTGTTGGATAAGGATCAGGATAAAACTTAAAATCGGTTCCAGCCAGGTTCTTCTGAAGTATCTCTCCAAAATCAGATTTTTCGTATCCTGTTATAAAGGCAGCATTTTCCCCGAATTTCGATTCCTTGCCAATCATCTCAATGTTGAACATGGCAACAACATCATCAGGATTTAAAAGGGAAGAAAAATGACGGGCACCAAAACCACCAACCTCTTCTGCTGTGAAGGCAACAAATATCAGAGTCCGCTCATTATTATTCAATTTCTTATAATATTTAGCAAGAGAGATTACAGCGGTAGTTCCTGAAGCATCATCATCTGCTCCATTTGCAATAGCATCACCATCAACTTCTTTAACAATACCTAAATGGTCGTAATGTGCTGAGATTAAAACAAGTTCCTTGGGTTTAGATCTGCCTGG
>JBDNGV010000566.1:0-1229 GCA_041689125.1 Daejeonella sp. | reverse complement strand
GAAAAGCGAAGACGAATTTATCGGGCATAGCGCCTATGTAAATTCGCAAGTCTCCCCCATTTGATAATTTGCTAATTTTCAAATTTGCTAATTATCTAACCTTCATTTCGTATTTTTAAAAATCCTATCTCCAAAACATGATGAATATCAGACTATTAGCTACCAAATTGCTGCTTATCTGCATAAGCCTTAATGTCACTGCCCAAGTGCCGGATACTACGCTAGCGGGGCAGTATGAAGCCGTGGTTATCAAATCCGGATCTTATAAGATCTATAAGAATGTCCAAAAAACGAAAATCGAACAGCTTTGGAAGAATGTAAACGACAGTTTGCAAAAAGAAAAACAGAACGCTGCTGAAAGCAAAGCCCAATTGCAAAAAGGTTTAGCCGAAATCCCTCTCCTTCAGGCCGAGATCCAAAAATTAAAAGCGGCAGACTCAGCATTGAACAAGCTCAAAAATGTAGATTATACTACCCTGCTCTGGGGACTAGTCGTTCTACTTGGTGCCGGAATTGTGTTTGTAATCTACCGCAGCCGCAGCACAGTTCAGGAAGTGAAAGATCAGAATGAACATTATGATGAACTAGCAACAGAATTCCGCGATTATAAAAGCAAGGCCGCAGAGAAGGAACGGAAACTAGCCCGTGAACTTCAAGATGAACGGAATCTGGTAGATGAATTGAAGGCTAGATAGCATGGTCTTTATTAAAGGATAAAATTCGCGTTATTTACAAAGGCGGTGGCCTTCACCCAATGTCATTAATTTAAGGAATGGGAGGTTCCCGCCGCCGCGGGAATGACAAATCGTGAGGGAGATATAGGGAGATTCCAGCCTGCGCTGGAATCGGTGCATATTACTTCCTACCTTTAACGAACCCATCCGAGGCAAGATCATGCCAATCTGGGTTAAGTTTTTCAATTAAATTATTTTTCCAGGATCGTTGCCAGGTTTTTAATTGTTTTTCCCTGGCAATAGCTAGGTTGACATCAGTAAACTCTTCATACCACACCAGTTTCGTGCAATTGTACTTGCTTGTGAATCCATAAACGAGCTTTCGTTTATGCTCATATACTCTTCTTCGGATATTGTTTGTAAAACCGATGTATAAAACGTTATGATATGCATTGGTAAGCATGTAAACATAATATTCCTTCATCTCGCAAAAATTGCAATCCCCGAAACAGATAATAGTAATAAAAGAGTAAAAGGACACAATCATTTATCATG
>JBDNGV010000565.1:0-3795 GCA_041689125.1 Daejeonella sp. | reverse complement strand
TCAAAGGTAAAATAATAACCTGGCTTACTAAGCCCTTCAGTAAATTTCACTTGCTGCATACGAGCACGTTGAATATAGAATATCAGTCGATCATGATGCGGAATGTCCAATTCTGAGGGGTGATATTGATAAAAATAAAATGCTTGTGTCTTAGAAATATTGCCCATTTCTATAGCAACATTCTTATAATAACGGTTCTCGAGGTGTTCAAGCCTGTGGGGAATTACGAAAAAGCTAAATGCAAATCTGACCAGAATCAGCAGGCTGACAAAGGCAAAAAATTTTCCTGTTTTCAGATGAAAGATGCTGTAAGTAATCAATCCACCGGCAATAAATAGACAGATGATCTTGGGCAGTAGAAAAGGTACATAGTTCTGAAGGTCGAAGAACAACGCCCCCGGGATGCATAAGGTAATAAGCGCCGATAGAATCAGGATTAATGTATTGAAGAAAGTGTTAATACGTGATAATTTTTCTCGGTAAGTGAAATAGGCATGGCTCCAAATGATGAAGAGAAGCGGGTATAACATCATCAAATATCTTGGTCGGGTTTGAGGCGATAACCAGTAAACCCAGATATTGGCCAAGAACACAATTGAGATAAAAGTTAAAAATGGGTTGTTCTTAATTCCTTTTAAAAAGTCTTTATGAAAACAGAATAACAATAGCAGACTGGCAGGAAAAAGATGGCCGGCATGTTCAAAAGGGAAGCTAATGAAGTGCAGCAGGCTTTGCCTGAGGCCGAATTCAGAAGCTGTTCTTTGGCTGCTCTGATTCCAGATTGTGCTGAAATAACCCTGTAGATTGGGGTTGTACTGATAGTAATTCCAAAAATATGATCCGATAATTAATAGACATATCAAGCCGCTTAAGATATGTTGCCAGCTGAATAATTTTTTGAAGTTTTTGGTATAGGCAAGTATAGCGATCAGTGTAAAACCCTGAAAAACAATGGATGGAAGTCCTTTGCAAAGAAAGGCGATGGCAGTGATCAGATAAGAACTAAAGAAAAGTAAAAACCAATCTTTTTTTTGAAGAAAATAAAAGATGAGCATAAAGGATCCGAATGTAAGCCAGGAATAGAAGATATCTATATGGCCGAGCATGGAATCGTAAATCAACATTCTTCCGTTAACTAGAAATAGAATCCCGCTAAGTGCCGCTATTCTTTTGTCTTTCAGCAAGAAGGATACAGAAAAATAGATGGTAATGGCATACAAAAACATCGGAATGACTGCAGGAAGGCGAGTGGTAAATTCTGAATAGTTTCCGGAGATCTGGTAAATTCCGGCAAGAATCCAGTTATAGAATGGGGGTTTATTGTAATAAAACTCAGCTCCAATGGTAGGAACAGCATAGTTTTTGCTGAGAATCATTTCGAGGGCCACATTCGCCCTTGTGGGTTCATCGGCAAATAGAGCTAATAGCCCGAGATTGATTAAAAATGCAGGTATGGAAAGGATTATCAGGAGAAAAAATGTCCTTCCCGGATGATCGATTAGGAATTTTTCCAGTTTTTGAATCATTACCGGCAAAGATATAAAAGCAAAAGGGAGATTTGATTGCTCAAATCTCCCTTTTAAAATTAATTATATGATCAAATACTTGCCTGAACCGTAGTTGCTGTCGAAATAAAGTTCGATATAGCAACATTTTGATCTAAGAAATTTGAATTATATTTTTCTTCAGATCCATTGATAAAGAGGCAGGTTTGCCCTTTTATAACATTGATGATTGTTTTAGTCAGCTCTGTGGGTAATGCCGGGCAACCGTGACTTCTTCCTAAGCGTCCATGCGACTTTACAAACGATTCACTGACGTAATCAGCACCATGAACTACTACTGCACGTTCCATGGCGTTGGTATTGAAACCTTTGTCCATTCCTTCAAGTCTCATTGAAAGTCCGTGTTTTCCTTGATAAGTATCGCTGGTAACGTAAAATCCAAGACTACTTTGATGAGAGTTGGGCTGATTTGAGAAATTGGTCGCCATGTCAAGTCCGCTACCCTGACCGTGTGCAACAAGCGTATGGAACAAAAGTTTGTTATTCTCTAAATCTACGATCCATAACCTTTTTTGGCTGCTTTTTATACTGAAGTCGATGATAGTAATGACAGCTTTTTGTGTCGATAATAATTGTGTTTTCTTAAGGTTATAATAGCCAACCAGCGCTTTTTTAAATACATCCTGATTCATTCCACTTTCAGCTAATCCGGCTTGTTCATAAACGGAATTTATATGCTGTACGAAGAGTTCGGCACTTGAGATAGTGTTGGCAGATGTTTTAGCCTTTTCTCCACCTTCATCAATTACCGAATCAAAGAATTTTAAATGTGATTTACTAGCTGATACCCAGCTGATAGCTGGTATTGTAGCGACTAATAGCAAAGCGAAAATGGCTCGAGAAGAATGCTTCTTCATAAATTTCTCAGGTTTAAATTGTTTAAAACGCATTTCTTAATGATTAATTGTCTTAAATTTTATTGAGTAAATTAATGCTATAGGCTTTTTGTTTTTTGAATTGCAAACTTACGGTTTTTGGATTTTATGATTGTCATGGCAAAGTAGAAAGCTTTTTGCTGAATATGAGGGTGTTAGATTCATTTGCTTGCATATTTTTGGTATTCATAATTCCATCTTTTGTATAAACCTATTTTAGTATTAATCATTTCTTAGAATGGCCTCTTCCCCCGGCCCTTTCGATAGGCTTCCGTGCACCCACAAATATTTATTTTAGTTAATTTTAATTAACCGACCCTAAATGGGTCGCATGTTTATAGAAAATCACGCTTGTTCATCCGACCCTGAAGGCGGTCGTATGTGAGAATTTCAAATACATGCGCCCGGCGCCCGCCAAAGGCGGGCGGGGTTTCGATCTTTAAATGATATTCTATAAACATTTGACCCCTCCAGGGTCATTTTAAATATAATATTGTAAAAGCTGATTAAGATATGGGTAAGCGGTAGCTCCGATAGTGGGGGGGCGGGCGTAAAGGATATGAAATTGAGATAAAAAAATCCCCGTCATTCATGACGAGGATTTTAATTTCATAAAACTATAAATATTCTAAGTCAACAAATTCTTCCAGCTAACCATATCAGAAATAATCTTTTCCAGCTGATCAGTATCGACACGTTCCTGTTCCATACTGTCGCGGTGTCTGATGGTTACTGTATTATCTTCCAGAGTCTGATGATCAATGGTAATACAAACCGGAGTTCCAATTGCATCTTGTCTGCGGTATCGTTTTCCAATCGAGTCTTTTTCATCATACTGTAAATTGAAGTCGAACTTTAGCAAATCCATGATTTCACGTGCCTTCTCAGGTAAACCGTCTTTTTTAGTTAATGGGAAAATAGCCGCTTTTACCGGTGCAAGGCATGGATGTAAGTGTAATACAGTACGTGAATCCTGCTTTTCATCGCTACTCAAATCCTGTTCTTCATAGGCATTGCAGAGTGTTAATAAGAATAAGCGGTCTAAACCAATAGAGGTTTCAATTACATAGGGTATATAATTTTTATTCTCAGCAGTATCAAAATATTGTAGTTTCTTGCCTGAGAATTTCTCATGCTGGCTCAGATCAAAATCAGTACGGCTGTGAATTCCTTCTACCTCTTTAAATCCAAATGGAAATTCAAATTCGATATCCACAGCAGCATTGGCATAATGCGCCAGTTTGGTATGATCATGATAGCGGTATTTTTCAGCCGGTGTGCCCAAAGCAAGGTGCCATTTTAAACGGGAGTCTTTCCAATGATTATACCATTCCATCTCTGTTCCCGGTTTTACG
>JBDNGV010000564.1:0-1756 GCA_041689125.1 Daejeonella sp. | reverse complement strand
TGAATTTGACTTATTGCTTACTGCAGCAATACCAGCTCCCGGAACGAACAGAGCACCACTTGTGGCCAGTGATTTCTCTAAAAAATTTCTTCTTTTCATGATTAAATATTTTAAACATCAGGCCTTTAAAAAGGCCTGATGAATGGAATTCTTATTTACATTGTTTAATGATAATGAATTTTTGCGATGAATAATTGAACATTCAATTCCTACATCCCATAATCCTATTTAACATCCCACCAAACTCTGTTTGTTAAAATATTATAATTAGCTCCGCCTTGACGAGTCATTGCAGCTATAAAGTTTTCACTATTTGAATTTTGCTCATTTTCGCCGATAACCATACGTCTTGGAATTGTTCCACCCGAGAGATTACCAGGGTAATTTACTGGAATTAATGCCGGATATCCGGTGCGACGCCAAGTTGAAAAGATCTCATATTCATCGATAAAGCAAAGCCCTACCCACTTTTGAGTAGATATCTGCTCCAGCTTCTCATTAAAAGTACCGGCAGTTTTAAAGGCATTTAGCTTTAAGTAGGCATCAATTCTGTTGTTTGCAATAACCCCTGCCGGACCAAACAGTGCCCATTGCTGTATTCCTGACCTTACACCTCTATTGAATGAATCTTCAGCATTGCCAGTAAACCACCCTCTAATAGCTGCTTCAGCAAGCAGCAAATTACTTTCTGATGCAGTAAACATGAGCATTGGAGCACTGTAACTTAGAAGTGTGTTCGGATTAGGCTCAGAATAGGTTCCAAAATTTGCAGGTGCTGCATCCCATATACCATTCTGCATTCCAGATTGCAAAGCAGTAGCTGTATCGGCAACAAATGCTGCTGTTGGCGAAGCTCTGACCCATACAACTGCTAAAGCATTCAGTCTTGGATCTTTCGTATTCTTCAAATGATCAATCAGTGTTTTAGCCAATTTTCCCCCAAGTCTGTTATCTACTGCCTGAGGGGTATTGTAATCAGCTACCATTAAGCCTTGCGCAATTGGATTACGATTTGAGATCTGACCTCCATCAACATATTGAATTGTAGCCATGTCACTATCATTTACGATGACCCCCCCGGCAATGGCTTTCTTTACCCAGGTTTCTGACATAGCAGGATTTATTTTACTTAGCCGCATTCCAAATCTCAACATCAGGGAGTATGCAAATTTTTGCCATTTTGGAATATTGCCTGAATAAACTAAATCAGCAGAACCGAAGGTGGGTTTAGCAGTGTTAAAACTTTTTGCGGCTTCTTCCAATTCCTTAAGCATATCTGCATAAATATCAGATTGCTTATCATATTTAGGTTTATAAATTTTATCGGATGCTCCCTTTCCTGCTTCCTTATATGGAATATCTCCATACATATCAGTTATGCGATGATAAACAAAAGCACGCCATATTCGGGCAACGGCAAGTTTATTGACAAAGTCGGCATTGCTGGAAACAGATCTGATGACTTCTTCTATTTCAAGTCCTTCATTTATGTAAAAGCTCTCAAATAAACCAGATTCCCAACCCCGGTTACCCACATATTTGTCTCCTTGAGCCTGACCAATATTATAGTTAGCCATGTGCTGCATTGCTCCACCGAGCATAAAATAGTCGTATCTGGCCGATGATAACTGTGCCTTTGTTAACAAAAACTCCGGAACTACGGTCGTAGCTGCATTAGGATTGACATTTAACTCTTCAAAACCCTTATCACAGGAAATTCCGAATAGCATTACTAAAACAATTGCTGTAATTCTGA
>JBDNGV010000563.1:0-9060 GCA_041689125.1 Daejeonella sp. | reverse complement strand
TGATGAAGCAATATTAAGAGAAAATAGTATAGCTGGAAATTTTAGCAGCCAGCAAACTATAAAATTTGATGTAGAAAATATTAATACTTTTTTTTCAAAATATTCTCAATTAAAGTCTATAAAGAAAGAACTAGATTCATTTTATCAAAATCGCCAATATGTATTTGCATGGTTTGAAGATAAAGGCCTGATTGAGCAGGCTGATAACTTATACAACCATATTCAAAACATTAACATCGAAGGAGTAAAAGATAAATTGCCCTATCAAGATGAATTTACCGCTATGATGAGTGGTGATAGTGACAGTTTGGATGTGAATACCGAAATAATGTTGACTGCCCAATATTTTGTATATGCCAAAAATGTATGGGCTGGCATGAGTGAAAATAAAACAAAAGGTATCAATTGGTATCTACCCCGAAAAAAAATATCTTATTCATTGCTGCTTGATTCATTAATTGACGGGAAAGATATACTGAAAAGTACACCTGTTTACCGTCAATATTCATTGTTAAAAAATCAATTAAAAAAATACCAAGGTAGTAAAAACGCTGGTGGATTACTTGTTATAGATAATATTAAAAAGAATCTAAAAAAAGGCGATTCATCGGGTGTAGTAGTTTCGGTTAAGAAATGGCTATTCATAGCAGGAGATTTACCTCAAAATACTGGCAACTTTGTTTTTGACGACAACCTTGAGACAGCAGTTAAAAAAATGCAACAACGGTTTGGATTAAAAGTGAGTGGAATTATAAACACATCTTTAATAAAAGAAATGAATGTACCGATTGAAGCAAGGATGCAACAAATAACTGTAAATATGGAACGCAGCCGTTGGTTACCTGTAACTGTTTCAACTGACTATCTTGTAATAAATATTCCGGAATTTAAACTTCACGCCTATGAAAACGACAGACTATTGTGGAGTATGGATGCTGTAGTAGGCAAGCCAATACACAAGACAGTAATTTTTTCGGGAAAAATAAAATATGTGGTATTCAGCCCATATTGGAATGTACCTAACAGCATTTTACAAAAAGAAATATTACCAGGCATAAACCGCAATAAAAACTACTTAGTAAAGCAAAACATGGAGTGGGTAGACGGTAGAGTAAGGCAAAAACCAGGGCCTAATAATTCACTAGGTTTAGTTAAATTTTTATTTCCAAACAGTTATGATATTTACCTCCACGACTCGCCCGCTAAATCATTATTCAACGAAAGTTCACGAGCTTTTAGTCACGGCTGTATCCGCTTATCAGATGCAGAAAAAATGGCAAATTATTTATTGAAAAACGATACCGCGTGGACAGCACAAAAAATAAATACAGCCATGCACTTGGGTAAAGAGGAAACTGTAACAGTAAAAAAATTAGAGACTGTTTTCATTGTTTATTTTACAGCATGGGTAGATTCACAAGGGCAACTAAATTTTAGAAAAGATTTGTATGAAAGGGATAAACGCTTGGCCGCAATGCTTATAGAAAATTAATCATATAAATCGTAGTAATATTTGTACTGTACAGAAAGTCAAAAATCTATTTCAACTGATGACAAATTTAAAGATTTAAACACAAAGAATAATTTTATGTCTTCACTTATCTTATTAAGACATGGCCAATCTGTCTGGAACCTAGAAAACAAGTTTACAGGTGAAGTTGACATTGACCTTACAACATTGGGAGAACAAGAAGCAAGACTTGCAGGTATTCTTTTAGAGAATTATATAATTGATATCGCATTTACTTCAGTATTGAAAAGGGCCGTTCATACGATGGCAATAATTTTAAATGAAATGGGGAAAAATATTCCTATTGTTCAGAACGCTGCTTTGAATGAAAGAAATTACGGCAACCTACAGGGGCTTAATAAAACAGATATGGAACTTAAATATGGCTCAGATAAAGTGCTTCTATGGAGAAGAAGTTATGATACAACACCTCCAAACGGAGAAAGTCTTAAAAATACATATAACAGGGTAGTTCCATATTATAAAGAAGCTATTGAGCCTGAATTGAAGGCAGAAAAAAATATCCTAATTGTTGCTCATGGCAATAGTTTGAGAGCTTTAATGATGTACTTAGATGGGTTTAGTGAAACAGAAATTGCTGATATAAATATTGCTACTGGTATTCCAAGAGTTTATGAATTTTCCCCAGAGATGAAAATGGAAACAGCCAATTATCTTAATGAGTGAACTATCTATTAAAAAATGAAACACATCAACAATATATCAACAAAAGCACCTAATAAATCTACTAAATCATATGCCAACAAGGAATTAAAATTTTTACATAAACAATTATATTCCCTACAAAATCTATTTTATGCTGAAGGTAAACATTCATTGCTCATTATTTTGCAAGGTATGGATACTTCGGGTAAAGACGGAACAATCAGGCATGTTTTTTCATGTGTTAATCCACAGGGATGTAATATAAAATCTTTTAAGTCTCCCACTGCGGAAGAACAATTACACGACTTTCTTTGGCGCATCAACGCAAATTTACCGGAACGAAGGATGATACAAATATTTAACCGTTCACATTATGAAGATGTATTATTCCCTGTTGTTCATAAACTGATTGAAAAAAAAGAATTACAGGAATGCTACAATGTAATTAATAATATGGAAAAACATTTACAGGACAACAATACTATTATTCTGAAGTTTTACCTACATATTTCACAAAAAGAACAAAAAGGAAGACTACAAAAAAGATTAACTAATCCTGAAAAAAGATGGAAACACGATCCAAAAGACGAAAAGGAATCTGAAAAATGGAAACTGTATATGGATGCATACCAAAATGTATTTGAACAAAGCAGCAAAGCCTGTCCATGGATTATAGTTCCCGCTGATGATAAATGGTACAGAAATTATCTGGTCGCAAAAACAATAGTTAAAACACTTGAAAATTTAAAGATGAAATATTCCGAATGAACTGTGAATGATATAACTAAATTATAAAGTTTAGTAACACTTTTGGGCATTAATAGACTGAAATTTAGTTTACAAAAAATCTGTTATGAAGTAAAATAAATATTTTAGAATAAAACTTAAAATAATGAT
Organism: Daejeonella sp.; assembly: GCA_041689125.1. Classification (GTDB taxonomy): domain Bacteria; phylum Bacteroidota; class Bacteroidia; order Sphingobacteriales; family Sphingobacteriaceae; genus Daejeonella. Next base: position 5,987 of record JBDNGV010000563.1, on the reverse strand, counting down.
GAAAATACTAGTTGTATTAACCTCTCACAGTGAATTGGGAAATACTGAACAAAAAACCGGTTTTTGGATTGAAGAATTTGCAGCACCTTATTACATTTTGGCAGATGCTGGCGCAATTATAACTATTGCTTCGCCTGCTGGTGGACAACCACCTGTTGACCCCAAGAGTGAAGATGCAGATGCCCAAACACCTGCTACCAATAGATTTTACAAGGATAACGAAGCGATTGACAAAGTAGCATATTCTTTAAAATTGAGCGATATTGATCATGCAGATTATGATGCGGTCTTTTATCCCGGCGGGCATGGCCCATTATGGGATTTGGCAAATGATAGCATATCAATAAAATTAATTCAGGATTTTTATAACAACCAAAAACCAATTGCATTTGTATGCCACGCACCAGCAGCATTAATTAATGTAAAAGCAGAAAATGGTCATCCGCTAGTTAAGGGGAAAAAAGTTGCTGGGTTTTCCAATACGGAAGAAGAAGCTGTGGGTTTAACCAAAGTAGTTCCATTTTTACTCGAAGACGAATTGAACAAATTGGGCGCACATTACAGCAAAGGAGCAGACTGGGCGTCATTTACACAACAGGATGGATTATTAATTACAGGACAAAATCCAGCATCCTCCGAAGCTGTAGCAAAATTGCTTTTAAAAACACTTATAGGAGAAAAATAAATTTATCATTCGAATTTATAAAAAAATGAAACCTATATACTCCATCCCATTATTTTTTTTGATTATTTTATCTTGTAACACAAAAAAAATGAATGAAGGATCTTATGGCGGATCTGTAACAACATCCGGTTATAAAGATGATAGTTTACCTATTCCTTTTGCTACCGGTTCAGCAAAAAACTTCAGTGAAGTAATTGGATGGAAAGACGGTGAAATTCCTATTGCGCCAAAAGGTTTTTTGGTAAATAAATTTGCGGATGGTTTGGAACACCCACGTTGGATTTATGTGGCTGACAACGGCGATATTTTTGTAGCAGAATCAAATACCATATTAAAAGGTATATTAAAAATAGGCGCTAAATTATCCCGTAAAATAAAAACACAGAATATTGGCGAAAGTGCCAACAGGATTACACTTTATAGGGATGCAGATAAAAATGGGATCCCGGAAAAAAGTTATGTCTTTGCTGAAAATTTGAACCAGCCTTTCGGAATGCTGATAATTGAAAACCATTTTTATGTAGGGAATACAGATGCTTTGATGAAATATAATTATAATCTTGGAGACACTTTACTGCAACAGACTACAGCAAAAAAAATTGTTAACCTCCCTGCAGGTGAAAACAATCGGCATTGGACAAGAACTATTATAACCAATACTGCTAAAAATAAGATTTATATCGGTGTTGGGTCAGGCACCAACGTGGCAGAAAAAGGGCTAGATAATGAAATAAGAAGGGCTGATATACTTGAAGTAAACCTTGATGGATCAGGCGAAAGGATATATGCCTATGGACTGAGAAACCCTGTAGGTATGGATTGGGCTCCTGGTACCAAAACATTGTGGACAGCAGTAAATGAAAGGGATGAGTTAGGTGATGAACTTGTTCCTGATTATTTTACGAGCGTAAAAGAAGGTGGCTTTTATGGTTGGCCTTTTTTTTATTACGGTCAGCACAAAGATCCAAGGCTAGCAGATAAACAAAGCCCTGACCCTATTGAAAAAGTAATTGTGCCCGATGTGTCTTTGGGATCACATACTGCTTCGCTCGGGCTTTTATTTTACCTACACCCTTCATTTCCTGCCAAATACCAGGGCGGGGCATTCATTACTCAACATGGTTCTTGGAACAGATCTGTATTATCAGGCTATAAAGTAATTTTTATTCCTTTTAAAAATGGTAAACCTTCCGGACCTCCCGAAGATTTTTTAACGGGTTTTATAAGTGATTTGTCAAAGAGTAAAGTACATGGAAGACCTGTGGGCATTGCAGTACTTGCAGATGGATCTATGCTGATATCGGATGATGTTAGCAATACCATTTGGCGTATTTCTATTATAAAATAAAAATTAAATTCTGGAAATTCTTTAATAGCAATAAGTATAAATAACTAAGAAAATTATAATTTAAACAAGTATTATGAACCTCCATTCTGGCTATCCATTTTGGTTAATAAAAGACGGGCTACCATTTGACTATCCTAAACTTGAAAAATCGATTAAAACCGATGTAGTTATTTTAGGAGGCGGAATATCTGGAGCGCTTGCCGCTTATTATCTTATTAATGCTGGCATTGAATGTGTAGTGGTAGACGCAAGAACAATTGGCTTAGGAAGTACGTGTGCTAGTACCTCTTTGTTACAATACGAAATTGATACACCTCTTTGTGAATTAAAAGACTTAGTTGGTTTGGATAACGCAAAGCGCTCTTACCAGCTCTGTGTAGAAGCAATCGATACAATAAAATCTATTTCAAAAAAACTAAATTATAAAGAGTTTAAATCTGTAAAAAGCCTTTACTACGCAGCAGATAAAAAAGATATATCATTTTTAAAGGAAGAATTTGCCATCAGAAAAGAAAACGGATTTGAAGTTAAATATCTTGACGAAAAGCAACTCAAAAAATATTTCAATATAACAGCTCCATGCGCTATACTATCACAATGCGGTGCTAAAATAAATGCCTATTCATTTACAAATACACTGCATCAGTATAATATAACTATGGGTTTAAAGGTGTACGACAGAACGCAAATTAAAAAAATTAAACACTCCAGAAAGAATGTAGTTTTGCAAACTGAAAACTCCAATACCATTTATGCCAATAAGCTTATTTATGCCACAGGTTATGAAACCGTAAACTTTATTAAAAAGAAAATTGTTAAGTTACATTCCACTTATTCAACAATCAGCGAGCAGGTAAACGAAAAAACGAAATTCTGGAAAGATGATGTATTGATATGGAACACCGCAGAGCCATATTTATATATGAGAACCACCAATGATAAACGGATATTAGTTGGGGGCCGGGATGAAGAATTCATTAACCCTGAAAGAAGAGATAAGTTAATAGAGAGAAAGAAAAATCTTTTAGTAAAAGATTTCAAAAAAGTTTTTCCCAACATTGAATTCAACCCTGAATTTACATGGGTAGGTACCTTTGGGGCAACTGAAGATGGATTACCTTTTATAGGTAATTACAAACCACTTCCCAACAGTTATTTTGCATTAGGATTTGGTGGCAACGGAATCACGTTTAGTGTCATAGCAGCACAAATTATCACTGACTTAATAACGGGAAAGAAAAATAAAGATGCACAAATTTTTTCTTTCGAACGTAAATAATATTATTGTAAAAGTAATGTAGATGTAAATTATAACGATAGACCCAGCTGATTAAACAACAAACATATATGCGGCACTATCTGGATTTTTTAAAAACGAGTTACACGTTTTAAAGAACAATTTATTTTCTATGGTAATAAACTTTACGCTACCTGATTTAAGAATAAAATGTAAAAACTAAAGTAAAAATTGGCACATGAAAGAACACAAACTATTTGCCACAACACAGATAGGGTCAACAGCTTTATTAAATCATATTGTGATGGCTCCCATGACAAGGTGTAGGGCGATAGGAAATATTCCCAACGATTTAATGGCATTATACTATGAGCAACGATCTGCAGCTGGGTTAATCATAACCGAAGGCACTTCTCCATCTCCCAATGGATTGGGCTATGCAAGGATACCTGGAATATTCGATAGACAACAAGCAGAAGGCTGGAAAAAAGTGACCGATGTTGCACACGCAAATGGAGGAAAAATATTTGTTCAGCTAATGCATACTGGCAGAATAAGTCATCCACTTAATATGCCGGAAAGTGCAGAAATACTGGCTCCTTCAGCAGTAAAGGCAGCGGGGCAAATGTGGACGGACGATAAAAAATTACAGGATTTTGTATTACCGAAAGAAATGACAGCAGAAGATATAATACAAACAAAAAATGAATTTGTTGCAGCTGCAAAAAATGCCATTTTCGCTAGATTTGATGGTATTGAATTACATGGAGCAAATGGATATTTACTGGAAACATTTTTATCACCAGTAAGCAATATCCGGAAAGATAACTATGGAGGAACCATTGAAAATCGCTGCCGCTTTGTTATTGAAGTGGTTGAAGCTGTTGCTATAGCCATCGGAAAAGAAAATACAGGAATACGTTTATCGCCTTATAGTGTGGCAAGTGATATGCCGCATTATCCAGAAATTGATGCTACGTATGATTACCTTTCCAAACAATTGAATAATCTTGGTATAGCTTATATCCATTTGGTTGACCACAGCGCCATGGGTGCACCTGTTGTACCAATTGAAATAAAAAAACTAATTCGTAAAAATTTCACCAATAGCATTATTCTTTGCGGTGGTTACGATAAAGAAAGTGCAGAAGCAGATATTAAGAGTGGACTTGCAAACCTTATAGCATTTGGGCGACCGTTTATAAATAATCCTGATTTGGTTGAAAGACTGTCCAATAACTGGCCTTTATCGAAAGAACTTTATGTAGATCTATTTTATAGCGCAGATGATAAAGGCTATACTGATTATCCCATTTATCAAAAACAAGCAGTATCATTATGACAATAGTTCTACAAACGGCATGGCTTTTTTTATTAGCAATTCCCATTGCCAGTGTAGCATGGACGGTAACACATGAAGAAATATTTAGGGAGCCAAGGGAATATTGCAGCAAACGTTGCAAAAATGGCAAAACATTGCTTGAAAGAAAATTTTTCTATGTATTTACATGTGAGTATTGTTTTAGCCATTATATAACTGTACTATTTCTCTTTTTAACCAATTATAAACTTTTGATGAATGACTGGCGGGGTTATATCATTGCAGGTTTTGCATTGGTATGGATAGCAAATGTTTACATGAGTGTGTTTAATTTTTTAAGACAGGATATTAAAAAAGAAAAGATGGAAATTGAATGTATGGAGAAGGAAAAATGAAGCCACTAACAAAAAATATAATTAAACCACTTATAAAACCAAGACAAGAATTGGCTAGTAAAGCTGATTATGGCCATGCTTTTATAATAGCTGGTAATATTAAAAAAATGGGTGCAGCGGTAATAGCTGCAAAGGCTTGCTTGAGAACAGGTTGCGGTTTACTTACTATTAACTTACCCAAAGCCGAGCGCTTTATTTTGCAAACAACAGTTCCTGAATCAATGGTATTATTTAGAGAATCCATTGAAAATAATTTATATAAATTTTCGGCAGTAGGTATTGGACCGGGTATAGGTATAACAAAAGAATCAAAAAAAATTCTGATGCACCTATTTAAAAATATAAAAATACCAATGCTAATAGATGCAGATGCTTTAAATATAATTGCTGCAAATAAAAGTTTGTTAACTAAAATTCCGCCTAAAACAATACTCACGCCACATTTAAAAGAATTCGATCGACTTTTTGGTAACCATAAAAATATAGAAGAAAGAATAAATACAGCAATTACTATCGCAAAAAAATACAATTTGGTAATAGTTTTAAAAGGACATAAAACACTTGTTACTGATGGTATTTTATCTTTCTTAAATACAACAGGGAATGTAGGACTAGCAAAAGGAGGTAGCGGTGATGCACTTACAGGAATTATCACTTCATTATTAGCGCAAGGTTACTCCGCTTTTGAAGCTGCTAAAATAGGTGTTTTTATACATGGGCTTGCAGCAGATATTGCATTAAAAAATCAAAGTGTAGAGAGTATGCTTACAACAGATGTTATTGAATGTTTGGGAGAAGCATTTAAAGCAGTTATGAAATTTCATAAAAAAGTAAAAAAATAAGCTAAATGGAATTTATTGATTATTATAAAATTCTAGAAATCTACAAAACAGCCACTGAAGCTGATATCAAAAAAGCATATCGAAAACTAGCAAGAAAACTACACCCCGACCTTAACCCAAATGATAAAGATGCTCAAAAAAAATTTCAATCTATAAACG